>JBBRXD010000006.1:0-27098 GCA_038248775.1 Lysobacterales bacterium
GCACAGGCCTGCTGCATCGCCTGCAGCGCGACTTGCTGGCGCGGTGCGCGCCACCGGCCGATCCGGCATCGCAACCGCCCTTCGATGCCGCGGCGCTGGCCGACCGCAGCTTGCAGGTACATGCCTGCCACACCCGGCTGCGCGAAGTGCAGGTCCTGCACGACCAGTTGCGCGAGCTGCTCGAGCGTGACCCGTCGCTGCAGCCGCGCGAGATCGCCGTACTCACCCCGGACATCGATGCCTACGCGCCGTTCGTGCAGGCTGTTTTTGCTGGCGAGGCCGGCTCGAGCCCGGTCATCCCATACGCATTGAGCGATGGCAGCAGCATCGCCAATGAAGCAGTAGCCGAGGCGTTCGCCCGATTGCTGGACTTGCCCGGCTCGCGCTTCGCCATCAACGACGTGCTCGACCTGCTGTCGGTGTCCGCCATCGCGGAGCGCTTCGAACTGGAACCGGCTGATTTCGATGCATTGCGCAACTGGCTGGGCGCGGCCGGCGCGCGCTGGGGCCTGAATGCGAAACACCGCGCCGAACTCGATGCGCCGCCGGAGGCGGCCTTCAGCTGGGCTTGGGCCCTGGATCGCTTGCTGCTGGGCCACGCCACGGGCAGCGAGGCGATGGTCGCCGGCGTCGCACCGTTGCCCACCCTGGAAGGCGGCGACCTGCTGGTGCTCGACCGGCTGTTGCATGGCTTGCGTCGTCTTGCACATTGGCAACGCGGGCTGGCCATCGCCCGCGCGCCCGCGGATTGGGCCGCGGCACTGGGCGCGTTGATCGGGGATTTCTTTCCCGAGCGCGCGCGCGACAACGTCGACCGCGACGCGATCGATAGCCTGCGGGCGCACGTGGCGGCATTCGCCAGGCAGGCGGCGCAGGCACGCGTGACCGACGATATTCCCGCGCCCGTGGTTCGCGCCTGGTTCACTGCGGCCTTGAGCGACAGCGACAGTCGCCAGCCGTTCCTCACCGGCGGGGTCACCTTCGGCCGCATGGTGCCGATGCGCCTGGTGCCGTTCAAGGTCATCTGCCTGTTGGGAATGAATGACGGCGAATTTCCGCGACGCGACCCGCCGGGCAGCCTGAACCGACTGGCGGCCCAGTTGTCCGGGCCGCATCGGCAGGTGGGCGATCGCTCGGTGCGCGACGACGACCGCGGCTTGTTCCTGCAATTGTTCGCCGCAGCCACCCAGGTCTTCTACGTGAGCTATCTCGGTCGCGATCCGCGCAGCGGCGAGTCCTTGCCACCGTCGGCGGTGGTTTCGGAACTGCTTGATGTCGCCGCGCACTATTTTGCATCGCCGACCGAGGCCCGCCAGGCGATGACCGTTGCGCATCCGCTGCAACCGTTTTCCGTTGCCGCGGTGGGCGGCGACGTGGGTGAAGGCAGCGACGCGCGGCGCTTCACCTACCAGGCGGATTGGGCGAAGGCCGCGGCACTGACACGCTCGCAACGCTCGGCGCCATCCGCCTTCGCGGCGCCGCTTCCCGCGCCCGACGACGCGGCCGCGACCGACTGGACGCGCGAACAACTGGTGCGCGTGCTCAGCCATCCCGCACGCGCCTATCTTAGCCAGCGCCTGGGCCTGCGCCTGCCCGACGCGCAGGACCGGCTGCCCGACGAAGAGCCCTTCGACAGCAACCATGGCCTGGAACGCTTCCAGCTCGACGCGCGCGTACTCGATGCCTGTCTCGACGAGCCGACGCTATTGCCCGACGCGCTGGCAACGCGACTGCTCGCAGAGGGAAGAATCGCACCGGGTGCAGCCGGGCACGTCGCGATTGCGCAATCATTGAAGCGGCTCGGCCCCGCACTGGGCGCCTGGCGCGGCCGCGGCGGACAACCTCGCAAGCTTGCCTACAGCCTCGAACTGGATGGCTTGCGCCTGACCGGTGTACTGCCGCGCGTCCACGACGATGGGCTGCGCCAGTTCAGCGCCAGCAAGGGCCATGGAAAAACCATCCTGGCACTCGGTGTGGATGCCTTGGCCTGGTTTGCCTGCGGTCAAACTGCGCCAATCGAGCGCATCGTCAGCGGCGCGCCATTGCAGCGGATTGAGCCCATTCCTGCCGCCCAGGCACAAGCCAAGCTGACGCAACTGATCGAGCTGGCAAAACATGCACAAGTATCAGCATTGCCATTCATGCCTCGCGCCGGACTCGATCTGGTCGTTGCCGATGATTCCGATGACGGCCTGCGCGCCGCGGCAAAAACCTGGCTGGCTGAGCATGGCGAAGGCAGCGACGCGTGGGTTCAACTCGCGTTGCGCGGCGACATGCCGTTTGCCTCAGACCCCGTTGTATCTGGCACGTTCGCACAAATCGCCCGCCAGGTATTCGTCGGCTTGCCCGGCATTGCGATTGCCCAATCATCGGTCGCGACGGATGGGGAGCGATCCGATGGCTGAGCCCCTGGACCTGGGCCTATCGCTGCCGGTGAGCGGCGTGCAGCTGATCGAAGCCAGTGCGGGTACCGGCAAGACCTTCACGGTGGCAACGCTGTATGCGCGGCTGGTGATTGAATTTGGTATTGCCGTGCCGCGTTTACTCGCTGTCACTTTCACCGAGGCGGCGACCAAGGAGCTTCGCGAACAGCTACGCGAGCGCCTGCTGCAGGCACGCCAGTTGCTCGAACAACCGGCGCCGGAATCCGCATTGGCCCCCGCCGAAGGCGACGCCGCCGAAACCATGCTTGGCAAGCAACTACTGCGCGACGCGGTGCAGCGCGAGGGCGCGCAGCCCTTGCTGTCGCGCTTGCGCCGCGCGGTCGAACAGATGGACATCGCGCCCATCCACACCATCCATGCCTTCTGCCAGCGCGCCTTGAATGAACATGCACTCGAGGCAGGACAACCGCTGGCGCCGCGCGAACTGCTCGCCAACGAAGCCATGCTGCGCGAGGAAGTGGCGCTTGAGTTCTGGCGCCGCCATTCGCTGGACGCGAACGATGCACAGGCATTGCTCGCAGTCTGGAATTCGCCGGCGCAATTGGCCGATAGCCTGCGTGAATTGCTGGCACTCGATGCCATCTTGCCGATGCCGCCAACGGACACGAGCGTCGAGGCAGAGTCGACCTTGCGTGGCGCCCGGGAAGCGTTGGCCGCGGCCTTCGATATCCATGGGGACGATGCCCGCGAGCTTTTGCGCCAGGCTTTCTCCGCCAAGGAAGTGAACGCGACTTATAGCAAGGACAGCGCCGTGGACGCGGTGTGGCATGCGCTGCGCGACTGGCGATCCGATGCCAGTTGCTCGGATCCAGACAGCGAGAAGTTGGCCAGCTACAGCGCCAGCGCGCTTAAAACCAAGACCAACAAGGGCAAGGCAACGCCGAATTCAGCCCTGTTCGATGCCATCGAAGCCTGGACACAGGCGAAGCAGGCAAGTGATGCCGCGCTGGATGGCCGCAAGATCGCCATCGTGCATGCGGCGCGCGATTTTGCCGCCGCGCGCATCGACGCACTCAAGCACGATCGCGGCATGCTCGGCTTCGACGATATGATCCGCGGCGTGGCGCATGCGCTGGATGCCGACGATGACGGTCGCTTCGCCGCGGCCCTGCAACGCCAGTATGCGATCGCTCTGGTTGACGAATTCCAGGATACCGACCCGCGCCAGTGGGCCATCTTCCGCCGCCTGTTTGCAAAAGCCAGCGCACAGGATGGCGCGACACCGCGCGCCTTGTTCCTGATCGGCGATCCCAAGCAGGCGATTTATCGCTTTCGGGGAGGCGATGTCGCTACTTACCTTGCCGCGCAGGAACAAGCAGACCAAAGGCATCCGCTGCCGACCAATTTCCGCTCGAGGCCGATCGCGCTGGCTGCAGTCCAGGCGTTGTTCGAAATCAATGGCCAAGGCGCGTTTGACCAGCCCGGCATTGAATTCGAAAACGTCAAGCCCGGCGGCGCCTGCGCCGATGATGCGTTGCGCATCGACGGGCAGGTCGCGCCGGGGCTCGTCTTCCAGTGGTTGCAGCCCGATCCAACGGACGACCGCATCGACAGCATGCGCGAACAGGCGACCGCCGCCTGTGTGTTGGCCATCCACACGTTGCTGGCCGACGGCCAGTCCGGCCGCGCCGTCATGACCGACCGCGAAGGCAAGACCCGCCCGGTAGCGCCGCGCGACATCAGTGTGCTGGTGCCACGCAACGCAGATGCCGCGCGCATCCAGCGCGCGCTGTCGGAGGTCGGTATTCCCAGCGTCGCCGCGGGACGAAGCAGCCTTTACCAGACCGACGAGGCCGCGCACCTGTGTTGGCTGCTGCACGCCTTGCTCGCCCCGGGCGACGACGGCCGCATGCGTACAGTATTGGCCTCGCCGCTGTTCGGGCTGGATGCGACGCAAATCGCTGCGCTTGACGTGGACATGCCGCAGCATCGCGTCTGGCAGGATCGGTTCCAGGCCTGGCAGCTTCGCGCGCGACGACACGGGCCGATGGCACTGCTCGGCGAAATCTGCGCCGAGCAGGCGCCGCGCCTGCTCAGCTGGCCCGATGGCGAACGACGCCTGAGCAACTACCTGCAACTGGCCGAGGAATTGCAATCGGCTGATAACCGGACGTTGGGCCTGGGCGGCCTGCTGTCCGGGCTCGAGCGACGGATGGAAGATGCCGATGCGCGCAACGATGCGGAACTGCTGCGGCTGGAGTCCGACGCCAGGCGCGTGCGCATCATGACCATGCACGTCAGCAAGGGCCTGACGCTTGACCTGGTGTTCCTGCCTTATGCCGCCACCACCAGCAGCGGCATGCATCCGAGTGTGCCGCCGATGGCGCGGTTTCACGACGGCCTGTCGCGGGTCGGCCAACTGTTTCCATCCAAGGACGACCCGACCCGCAAGGAAGACGCGCGCGAGGATCGCGCCGAGCGCATACGCCTGTTGTACGTCGGGCTGACCCGCGCCCGCCTGGCAACCTGGGTTGGCTGGGGCGCGATCAATGACTCACACAAGACAGCGCTGGGCTGGTTGTTGCACCGCAGTCCGGACGCGCCCACCGTGGCGCGTTTTGATGACGAGCAAGCGCATGCGCGCTTGCAGCAGTTGAAAGCCTGCGTGCCCGGCGCGATCGCCATCGCCGAACCTGTGGACATTGCGCAGCTCGCGACCCTGCCGCGGCTGGATTTCACCGAGGCCGACGGCGCCACGCCGGCAAGGATCGCGCGGCGAATACTCAATCGCGACTGGTGGGTCTACAGCTTTTCGCAGCTGTCGCGCGAAGACAGCGGCGCGGAGACACGCGGCGCAGGCGACGAAATCGAGGCGACGCCGCTGCTGCGTTCGCGCTTTTCCGGCAGCCGGTTCGGCAACGCCCTGCATGAAGCACTGGAGTGCGTTGATTTCGCCGCCTGGCTCGACTGGCGCGACGCGTTGCCGCCCACCGGGCAACTCGAAGCGGTGGCCAGCGCCTTGCGCAACTGGGGCTATGCCAGCGAGCTGGACCAGGAAGAAGGATTGCCGCTGCTGACCGCGCTGGTCAGCGAGACACTGAACGCGCCGATGCCCGAAGGCACACGCCTGGCGGCCTTGCCCGGCGCGCGTCGCTGCATTGAAATGGAGTTCCACCTGGCGCTGGCGCCGTTCGCCGTTGAGGCCTGGCTGGCGCTGTTGCATGCGCACGGGCTGTTGCCCGACCGCAATGGCTTTGGACTTCGGCAACGACTGGAAGGTTTGCTGACCGGACGGATCGACCTGGTCTATGAAGCCGGTGGCCGTTATTACGTGCTCGATTACAAATCCAACCAGTTGCCAGGTTACGGACGCGATGCGGTGGCGCTGGCAATCCGCGAAGGGGAATACGACCTTCAGTACCTGCTGTACACCCTGGCGCTGCATCGCTGGTTGCGCTTCCGGCTGGGCACGGACTACGACATAGACCATCACCTCGGCGGCGTGCGCTACGTGTTCTGCCGCGGACTGGACCGCGATGATCCAACCCACCCGGGCGTGCATGCGCTGCGCTTGCCCAGCGACACGATCCTGGCGATTGATGCGCTGATGCAGCATGGCTCGGGGCCGACATGAGCGTGCTCGCGACATTGTGGCGGGAAGGCTGGCTGCGCAACGTGGACCATGCCTTGGCGCTGAGCCTGCGCCACGCGCGCGACGACAGCAGCGACTGGGTGCTGGCCGCCGTCGCGCTGGCCAGTCGTGCGCTGGGCAACGGCCACAGCCGCCTGCCGCTGGCCCGCGTCACCGAGCTGTTCGCCGAGATCGATGCAAGCCGCGACGCCGCCGAATTGCCGGCGCTGGACGAGTGGTTGCAGATGCTTTCGGTATCGCCTTGGGTGTTTTCTGTGGGCGCGGCGGATGAAGATTGCAGTACCGACCTGACCGGCTTTGTGCTGGTGCTGGAGGGCGATGCGATATCGCTGCGCCGCTATCACGACTATGAATATCGACTCGCCAACGCCCTGCTCAAGCGCGCCAAGTCCCCTGGGCGACTGATCTTGCTGACTGGTGGGCCGGGCACGGGCAAGACCACGCGAGTGGCGCGACTGCTGGTCGAATTCAGCCGGTCGCTGTTGCCGTCAGATCCGCTTCGAATCGAGCTGGCCGCGCCGACCGGCAAGGCGGCGTCGCGACTTTCGGAATCCGTACGCGAGTCGCTGGCCGCGCAAGTAGCCGCCGGCGAACTTGATGCGGCGCTTGCGCTGCGTCTTCCTACCCAGGCCAGAACCTTGCACCGCATGCTGGGCTGGCAACGCGGCGGGGGATTCCGGCACGACCGCGACCATCCCTTGCCCGCCGACCTGGTGGTGGTAGACGAAGCATCGATGGTGGACTTGCCGATGATGTGCAAGCTGGTCGAGGCCGTAGCGCCGGATGCTTTGCTGGTGCTGGTCGGCGATCGCGATCAATTGCCCTCGGTTGAAACCGGCGATGTGCTCGCCGCACTGTGCGAGGCCAGTGAAGCGGCAGGCTCTCCACTGGCGCATTGCCGCACGCATCTCATCCACAGCTATCGCCAGGGCGAAGACGTGGACGTGCCGGCACTTGCGCGGCTGGTGCGCGACGGCGATGCCGGACGTGCCATCGATGGCCTGGCGCAAGGCAGTTTCCGCGGCGTGTCCTGGCGCAGCGAAGGCGACCACGGCCTGCATGACGGATTGCTTGCGCAGGCGCTGCCTGCCTACCGGTCGCTGCGCGACGCGCCCGACGTCGCCAGCGCGCTGCAGCGCGCCCGCGAATTTCGCATCCTGTGCGCCGTGCGCGAGGGGCTGTCTGGCAGCGCGACGATCAACGCCCTGGTCAGTCGTGCGCTGGATCCCTTGCGCGGTGGACAAGGCTGGTTCCGCGGTCGCCTGCTGCTGGTCACCGAAAACAGCTACCGGCAACAACTGTTCAACGGCGACATCGGCATCGCCTGGCCGGACGAACAAGGCGAGCTGCGCGCCTGGTTCGATACCGACGCCGGCCCGCGCGCCTGGTTGCCCGCCGCCATTCCCGCCCACGAATCGGCCTTCGCCATGACCGTGCACAAGGCGCAGGGTTCCGAATTCGGCGAGGTCGCCTTCGTCTTGCCCGAGCGCGGCGCACGGGTAATCTCGCGCGAACTCATCTACACCGGTCTCACCCGTTGCCGCCGTGGCGTGACGCTATGGGCGACCGAACCGGTGTTGCGTGAAGGCATCGCGCGCCGCGCGCAACGCTGGAGCGGATTGGCGGCGCGGCTCGCGCTATAACGCGTCGAACTCGCTCTCGTCCATCACGATGAAGCTCCACAAAGGCAGGCCGCGGCCGCGCCATTCGACGCTGGCCGCTTGCAATGCTTCCATTGCCGCCTTGAATTCCTCGCGCGCTTGCTGGCGCAATCCCTCGCTGTGCTCGAGCACAAGCACCTGCCCGCGCGTGGCCGGGTCGCGTTGTTGTTCCAGCGCATCGGCCAACGCGTTCCAGTCGCGCACCACATGCGGCGGCATGTCCAGCACCCCGGCGATGCGCAGGCGAAGGTCCGCGTCGCCGTGGCAATCGCGCAGGTTCACGCGAAGGCAGGGGAAGCGGTTGACGGCAGCGGCTTCGAGCAATTCGTCCACGTCGGGCTCGGGCAGGAAATAGATCCCCGCCTCCGCCGCGTCGGTCAACAATCCGTCGAAAAACAATACCGCCATCGTCAGCTCACTTCTTCGCGGCGTGGATCCGGCTGAGCCGGTCAGGCGTGCCCGGGATGCGTTCCAGGTGTGGATTGCGCAGGCCGCCGTGGTAGTCGATCTTGACGGTGCTGATGTGGTCGAAACTGTTGACCAGCAAGACGATCGGCGCGGTGTTTTTCTTGGCGGCCTTGACCGCTTCGGTCAAACGGTCGGGCGTGGAGGCTTCGTCGTTCACCGCCACCACGATCATGCCGGGTGCAAGCCCTGCCTTGAAGGCGGGGCCGTTCCACAACACATCACTGATCTTGTTGTCGGTGCCCATGCTCATGCCCAGCGAATACGTCAGGCTGGCGCCCGACGGCGTGCGCGCAGAGGATGCCGCCACCGCGTTGGGCTCTTCGGTGTACACCAGCTTCCAGCCACCGCGGGTCAAGCCGTCCAGTGGCGGTTCGGCCGAGATGCCCTCGACCCGATCGCGCAGGAAGGTGGCCCAGTCATGGGGCAGTACCGAGTTAAGCGTCGCGACCACGTCTTCAAAGGTATAGGTCAGCACCTTCACCCGGCCGTCCTCGACGCCGAAGAAGGCGCGCGCGAAATCATCGAGCGATTTCTTGCCGCCGGTCTTCTCCCGGATCAGGGTGTCGGCATCGAGCCAGATCAACTCGCCTTCCGAGTAGTAGTCCTCGCCGCGCTGCCAGCTACGCCAGGACTGCGGGCGGCGGTCGCTGATGATGGGCTGGTTGGTGGTATCGAGCAGGTTTCGCCACAGGCGTCCCTCGCGATAATCGTAACCCGCCGCCACCAGCGCCAGGCTGTCGCGCGCCTGTTCGGCGGTGCGCATGCCCGAGCGCGCGGCAATCACATTGCCCCAGTACTGGTTCTGGCCCTCGTAGACCCACAGCAGGCTGTCCTGCATCGGCACGTTGAAATGCGGCGTGGCGATATCGGCGCCGCGGCGGAACTTGCCGTTCCAGCTGTGGCCGAATTCGTGCGGCATCAGGTCGTTGCCAGCCATCTTCTTCGGGTCGAGCAGGTAGCCAAGCCCGGTGCCGTCCTCACTGGACTGGTGGTGTTCCAGGCCGATGCGAGCATAGCGCTCGCTGATGGACAGCAGGAAGTGGTAGTGCTTGAAATGCTTCGAGCCATACAACTTGTAGGACTGGCGGACCATCTCGCGATGTTTTTCGATGATCTCGGGCTTGGCCTCGAGCTCACTGGCCCTGTCAGCCACCGCATCAATATAGACGGGGCGATCGCTGCCCGGGTCGAGGTCGAAGCGCTTGTAGTACTTGCCGGCCAGTATCGGCGAATCAATCAGCGTGTCGAAATCCACCTGCTTGAAGCGAACCTCGCCCGAAGGCGATGCCGGCGTTTCAATTTCCAGTGCGGTGCCGAAGCCCCAGCCCGCGGGCAACTTCACCGTCGGCCGCACCTGGATCTGGTCGGCGCGGTACCCAACCGGATACAGCGCCACCGCGTTCCATTGCAGGCCGACGATTTCCGGGGTCACTACGACGCGACCCTGCGCGGAATCGGTCGGCGAGAGATGTTCGAACTCCGCCACCAGCACGCTCGCGCCCACCGGCACGTCAACGCGGAAGCGATACATGTCGAGCGGATCGCGGCGCCAGGGCAAGGACTTGCCATCGACACTGAAGCGCAGGCCGCCCAACTGGTCGATCGGGCCGCGCGGGCCGTGGTTTCCCGGCAGCCACTGCGGGTAGTACAGGTGCACGCTGCCGGGCTTGACCGGAATCTCCTCGCGAACGCGAAAGATGCGGCGGCTCAGGTCGGTCGCGTCGACAGTGAGGACAAGCGTGCCCTCGTACGGCGTGCTGGCAAGGCCAGCGTCGGCCACTGCTTGCGCGGATGAGGGCTGCGTCACGCTGAAGGCAACGGTCAGGGCGAAGGCGAGGGCGAGAACGCAGTGGTTTCGATTCATGGTTCCGGGGCGCAATGGGTGGATGCCGGATTCTCACATGTTCGACGTTCGTTTCGAGTCCGGCCGTGGCCGCCGGATGTGGATGGATACAGCGACTACCCCGCGGACGAAGCCGAGCCCATGCTAGCTGCCTGAACGGCCCGGGCACGGGCCGCCGCTCTGGAGCAGGTGTTCAAGGTTTCCGCGCTAGAGTGGCGGCCCTAACGTGGCTGGGTGTCGAGGCGGCAATTTCATGGGTAATTGGACTGTCAATCGCGCCGCGTGGCTGGCGCTGCTGCTGCTGTCTTTGGCCGGCTGCGCGACGCAACCCGACCTGGTGCGCCTGTACGAAGGCGTCAGCGATGACCCGAACCAGCCCCCGGTAATTGTGATCCATGGGCTGGCGGGCTCCACCCTGGTGGACGCCGAAACCGGCAAGCAATACTGGCCCGGGTCGCTGAGCACGCTGACCTTCAGCAACTACACCGATCTCGCGCAGATGAGCAGCGCGTACCGCGAAGGCGAAGGCCTGGTGCCCGGCGAGTTGTTCGCAAGCGTAGCCGGCGTGGATTTTTACGGCGAGATGCTGCACAGCCTGGAAACCGTGGGTCGCTTCAAGCGCGGCGTCCCTGGGCAGGCCGTGGGCAACGACCGTCGCCGCTATTACGTGCTGTTGTACGACTGGCGCAAGGACAACCTGTTTGCCGTGCGCAAGCTGCATGCGTTGATCGAACAGATCCGCAGCGACTACCGCGACCCCAAGCTGCGCGTGGACATCATCGCCCACAGCAATGGCGGCGTGATCGCCAACTATTACCTGCGCTACGGCCCGCGCGACGCGCTTGATGAGGCCACGCCCACGCCATGGAATGAAGGCGACGAACGCATCCGCCGCCTGGCCATGCTGGGCACGCCGGTGCTGGGTGCGGTCACCAGCCTGGAGCGCCTGATGTATGGCAGGCGCCTGGCCGTGCGCACAGTGCCGGTGGAGGTGATGGTGACCTTCTCCACGCCGTTCCAGTCGCTGCCGCATCCGCTGGTGAAATCGGTGCTGGACACCCACGGCAAGCCGCTGGACCTGGATATTTACGACCTGTCGATCTGGAAGACTCGCCAGTGGGGCGTGTTTTCGCCCGAGGTGATGGCGCGCGTGCGCAGCTCCATGGCCACGCCCACCCAGGGCCAACTGGCGCTGGCGGACGTGCAGCAGACCTTTGCCAAGAACCTCGAGCGCGGGCGCCGGATGCAGTGGGCTCTGTCAGCGCCGGTGCCGCCGACCAAAGTGGATGTTTCCGTGTTTGGCGGCGACTGCGAGCCGACGCCTGCGCACGCGGTACAGATCGAGGAGGCCAACGGCACACGCCTGGTGTTTCGCCCGGGGCAGGTCGACGGCAAGCCACTACCCGGCCAGCCCCGCGTGAAGGACAAAAGCGTGGACTACGAGAGGCTGATGTTCGAGCCCGGCGACGGCCTGATCCCGCGACGCTCGCAAGTCGGGCGGCTGTCGGAGGCCGAAGCCACGCCCGAAGCCGTCTCACGCTTCCACCCACTCCCGGTGTCGCAGACCTTTTTCCTGTGCGAATCACATGGCAGACTGACCCATAACCTGTATTTCCAGAACAACTTGCTGTACTTCCTGATGGCCAGGTGAGACCACGGTCGCAGATCACGCGATGTGCTCGCCACCCGGCCTGCTGCTGAATAGAATGGGGCCATGAAGGATCTTCGCGCACTGCTGATCGACTGCCGCATCGAATTGCGGCGGCTGGTGCGCGACTTCCACAAGACGCCGCTGTGCGAGCGCCTCGACGCCGCGACGCAGGCCTTGGCCAACGCGCCGACCGAAGATGCGCCGCCTGGCGATCCGGCGGCACCTGGCGCGCCTGCCGCGCCTGCCGCGCCCGGACAGCGCCAGGTTCGCGAAACATCCAACCAGGTCGCACTGGCCTGGCAGCTGGTTGCGCGCGATTTGAAGTTTACCCAACCGCCGCTTTACGAAGCCATGAGCAAGAAGGTCATGGCGCGACTGGAAACGAAGACGCTGATCGACCAGGTCGATGAACTGCGCCAGGCCGAAGCCAATGTCGCCGGACTTCGCCAGCAACAATCGGAACTTGAGACACAGCTGCGTGCCATGGAGGCCGAGCGCGACACCCTGCTGGGCGCGCTGGCCTCGGCCGTGCCGCAACTCAAGGATGGCGGTGATCGTATCGGCGTGGCATTGGCGCGGATCGATTGCCTGAAGGCGCAGGCCACCAAGGCCGCGCCAGTCGTTACCGTGGCCACGGTGACGGATGAAGAAACGCGTATCCCCAGCGCAGAACTGATGTCATTGATCGCCGCCGGCGCCCGCCAGTTCACCCACGCACAGCGCGAGTGGTGCATTGGCGAGGCGATGGTGTTGTCGGGCTTCCAGTACACGCCGATGGAGCTGATTGAACAGGGCGACGCGAGCATCGCCAAGATCATCACTGGCGCGCGCAACAAGCACTGACTGCGACGGCCGCGCCTGCCACTCGAAGCCTCAACCCGCGCCGCGCTGCTCGAGTAGTTTCTTCAGTGCCGTCATCTGCTCGGCCTGTCCGTTGATCAGGGCCTGCGTGTGCTCGATGCGCATCTGCTCGAGCTTGTCGTGCAGCGCCAGGATTTCGATCTCCGCTTTCAGGTTCACTTCGTAATCGTGTTCGGCCATTTCGCGGTCGCGCAGGCTGTGCCGGTTCTGGCTCATCATGATGATCGGCGCCTGGATCGCTGCCAGCATCGACAGCAGCAGGTTGAGGAAGATGAAGGGATAGGGATCGGGCGGCTTTTTCACCAGCAAAAGCGTGTTTACCAGCACCCAGAGCACCAGGAAGGCGCCGAACAAACCGATGAAAGGCCACGAGCCGCCGAAACTGGCCACCTTGTCGGCCACGCGCTCGCCAAAGCTTGGGCTGCGCTGGTCGGGCGTGAGCGGTCGCCGGCTGACGGGCTGCCGACCATGGACGCGCGCGAGCACGCCGCGCTCACTTTCAGTGACCTGGTCTGCAGTTTTGCCCAACCAGCGCTTGGCAAGGCTGGACAGATCGATTTCAGCGCTCATGATGGGGTCCTGGTGCGTGCCGTGGGGGGTATTCTGCGGCCTGCGGCTGGAATTGCGTCGACATTCCCTCCCCCCAACGTCGAAAGGCAAGCCGATCCCCCGTGTCCGCCAATCCCGCCACCAGCTCGCATTGCCCCTGCGGCAACTTGCGCCAATATCTCGACTGCTGCGGCCGTTTCCACTCGGGTGAAAACGCCGACACGCCGCAGCAACTGATGCGTTCGCGCTACGGCGCTTTCGTGCTGCGCCTGCCCGACTACGTGCTCGATACCTGGCATCCCGACACGCGTCCGGAGACGCTTGAAATCGCAGACCCCGAACAACTGCGCTGGCTGGGTCTGGATATCCGATCCAAGCAACTGGGCGCCAGCGGCAATCGCGCGCGGGTGGAATTCATCGTGCGTTATCGCGAACGCGGCGGCCCAGTGCAGATGCGCCACGAGATCAGCCGGTTCGTGCGCGAAGCCGGACGCTGGTACTACGTGGACAGTGAATTCCCGCGGCCACCCGCACCGTTCCCCGATCGCCGCTAAGATTGCGGGCATGACCGCCCCTACCTATCTGTCCGACGACCAGGTCGAACGCCTGTCTGAATTACTCGAACGCCACGCCGTGCCCGCGCAAGGCTTCAACCTCGAAGCGCTGGACGGCTATCTGTCCGCGCTGGTCGTGTCGCCGGGCGCGGAAATTGCGTTCGATGAGTGGAAGCCCGCGGTCTGGGGCAAAGCGCCGCGCTGGGACGCCGCCGCGCAGGCGGCTGAGGCCGATCAACTGCTGCAGGGCCACTGGAACGGTTGCAACGCGCGCGTGCGCCAGGGCGAGGACCCGCCGGAACATCTCGCGCCGCTGTTGTGGTTGCCTGAAGACCCCATGGCCGAACACCCCGACAGTCTGGATGTCGGCCGCGACTGGGCGCTGGGTTTTTATCGCGGCGTCGATTTACGCAGCGAAGCCTGGGACACCTGGCTGGAGAAGGAAGAGTGGATCGACGAGATCTTCGGTCTTCTCGAACGCCTGGCCACCGGCGAAGTGCTGGGCGAGGACGACAATGAACCGGCCACGCCGCTGACCTATCGCGAGCGCCTAGAGATCACCGCCAGCTTGCCGGCGATGCTGGCCGACCTGCATGAATACCGGACGGACTCGTTGCGCAAATAGAGTGGCGCGCCCTTCATTCAAAGCGGCAGAACTTCACATAGACTCAAAATCCCTTGTAGGGTATATTTCTGAAATATACCCTACAAGGGATTTCTGATGCTGCTACGCGCCCAAACGCCCGCGCAATTGGCCGCCCAATTGCGCGGGCGACGCCAAGGCCTCGGCTTGACCCAGAAACAGGCCGCTTCCCTGGTTGGCCTGCTGCCCAAGACCATCTCCGCGCTGGAGTCCAGTCCCGAGCGCTGCAGCGTGGCGAGCCTGTTCAAGTTGCTGTCGGCGCTGGGTCTGGAGCTGACACTGCGACCCAAGCCAAATACCCTGCCGCTCGATACCCTGGCCGAGCGGTAGCGCGCACTGATCGTTCGGCAGAAGGTCACATCGCGAATGCCTGATCCTTGCCGCTCAGTCGGGCGCCGAAAGTAAGCAGGCCTGGAAACTGCTGCATCGCTTTGGCCGCGGCAACAGCGCTGACCGGCCTCATGAACAGGTGGGCGTACAGCGCAGCGGTGCGCAGTCGCTGTGAGAAGTTGCGACGCCAGGCGGCCTCGTAATCGTGGTGGACCGCTGCGATTGCCTGGTCGGAAAGCCCGTCTTTCCATCGCGCAACCAGCAGATCGCTCAACAGGGTCGCCGACTGGATCGCCATGCTGATGCCTTCGGCGACCACCGGGTGCGCTTCGGCCGCGGCGTTACCGACGGCGAAAATGCGACCCTGGCCAAACGAACGAATACCAGTGCGCAGGGGTCCGACGGCCAGCCACGGGCCATCCCGCCGCGCCCCGGCCAAGGCCGAAGCCACGCCCTCGCAATGGGCTTCGATATGCGCCTGCACCGCGGCGCCGGCCTGCAGGTCTGGCCACGCCTCGCGGCACTGTTGCAGCTGGTCTCGACGAATGCAGCAAGACAGGCTGGTACGGCCGCC
The DNA here is from genome assembly GCA_038248775.1 of Lysobacterales bacterium. GTDB lineage: Bacteria > Pseudomonadota > Gammaproteobacteria > Xanthomonadales > Xanthomonadaceae > Arenimonas. The sequence continues at coordinate 15,171 of JBBRXD010000006.1, forward strand.
ATCACTGTGCGCCAGGCCCCCGTAACCGCCGGGAAAGCCGAGCAGCGGCATCAGGCCAGGCGCGAGCGCGCTATCGAGGAAATGGGCCTTGAATCCGAACAGATCCGAGCCATGTGCTGGGCTTCGGGAGCCCTGCGTCGGCAAGGGTCCGGGCTCCCAGGAACCATGGGCGGCGATGATCACGCGCGAACCCAGCTCGCGCGCCTGCCCGGTCGGTTTTCCGGCGAGGCGGCAGGCGTAACGATCGCCAGCGTCGGAGTAGCTGGCCAGGCTCCATGGCTGCAGGACGTCAGCCCCTGCGGCCTTCGCGCGATCGAGCAACGCCGTATCGAGGTGTTCTCGGCCGACGGCACGACCGCCGTCCAGCGACGATGGCGCGCCGGTCAGTCCGGCGGTGGCGACGGTGGCTTCGACGAACACGCCGACCTGTTTCACGACCGGCCCGGCGATCCGCAACAAGGCATCGGCCACGCCCAGTCGCCGCAATAGTGGCCAGGTGGTTTCTGAAATGAACTCGCCACAAACTTTTCGCCGCGGGAATACCGCCTTTTCCACGATCGCTACTTTCCACCCCGCCTCGGCCAGCAGGATGCCCGCGGTTGCACCCGAAGGGCCGCCACCGACGATGATGGCATCGTAGTGGTCACTCATTGACGGTCACTCCTGCGAATGGCGAGGAAGCCGTGGCCGAAAAGCCCGGCGCGGTACTCTCGAACAACCCAACCCTGATGATCGGGCCACAGCGCCGACAGCTCCTGGTCGCGGAAACCGGCATGCACGCTCAACACGGCGTCCTGGCGGGTCACGTCGTTCGCACCGAGCAGGCCGACCAGATGGCTAGCCAGCAAGGGCAAGGCGGAGCGCCTGGGCTCCAGGCAGAAAAACGCCTGGCTGCGTTCGGCGATGCCCGCGAGCAGGCGCGCCAGCTCGGCCGTCGCGAAATGATGCAGGAACAGGTTGGCGCAGGTGATGTCCCAGCGTTTTACCTGGGGCCCTTCCAGCCACTCGAACACATCCATCGCAAGCGCTGTCGGCAACCAGCCCAGATCGCGGAATTGGTCGCGGGTCCGGCCATCGACGAGGTCGAGGCGATCGAGCAAGGTGAGTTCGACCGCCGGCCAACGCGCCGCGCGTGCCCGCGCCAGCCGCAACATCAGCGAACCATCGCCAGCGCCCAGTTCGACGATGCGACGCGGCGGCGCCGCGACACTGGCCTCGTCCATGGCGCGTTGCGCCGCACCCAGCGTGCCCATGAAACGGTGGATGCGGCGAAGATCATCGCGGGAACGACGCGCGCGCGGATCCGAGGCGGGAAGATCGTCCAGCAGTTCCGGTTCCACTCGTCGGGGCAAGGCGGCAGTCATGGCCATGGCAAGCGCGGCGATTCAGGCGACTTCGAGCAAGGCGCCGTGGCAGCTGAATCCCGCCCCGAACGAGGACAACCACCACCATCCCGGCGCGGCATTGTCGGCCAGCGCGGCCTGCAGCACGAAGTAAACGAAGGCACTGCTCAGATTGCCGTGCTCGCGCAGCATTTCGCTGCTGTAGTGCAGTTCGGCTTCGGTCAACTGCAATTTGTCTTGCAGCGCAATCAGCACGTCGCGCCCACCGGCGTGCATGATCCACGCGCGAATATCGGCGCGTTGAACGCCGGTCTGGGCGAGCACCCGTTCCAGGACCTGCGCGGCATGCTCCGCCGCGAGGCGAGGCACCGGCCGGGTCAGGATATTGCGCAGCATGCCTTGCCGCGTCTGGAACATCAGCGCATCGCGTTCGCTGGGGTTGGTCAGGGTTGCGAAGCCTTTCCATTCAATGCGGCGCTGGCCGGCCTTCGGATCCCGCGACAGCACCGCCGCGCCAGCGCCATCACCGAACAGGCAGGCACTGACCAGCACGCCTGCATCGTTGTCCAGGTACATCGCCGCGCTGCTGACTTCCACGCAAATTGACAAGACATGCTGGCAACTGCCGTCCGCGATCAGGGCATTGCCAAGGCGCAAGTTGGGCAGGGCCGCAGCGCAACCTTGCCCGACCAGGTCGAAAGTCAGCGCGTCGGGTCGCAGCCCCAGTAATTCGGACACGTAACTGGTCAGGCCCGGGCACAGGTAGCCGGTGCAGGTACTGACCACGACCGCGTCGATCTCGTGCGCGCTCAGGCCTGCCTGCTCCAGCGCGCGCTTGCCGGCTTGCGCCGCGAGTGTCGGCGCGTTGGCCAGGAAGCGGGCGTGCAGCGTGTCCGGATCAATCTTGAATACCTCGTCCAGCGAGCTCACGGCCAGCGAGCGGGTATCGATTCCGTTGTCCTTGGTCAGCACGGTGTCGGCGATCATGTGCGAACGCCGGTCCAGCTTGAGGAACCACTCGGACTTCTTGAACGCGTCCAGGCAATCGGACTTGCCATAGCGTTGCGGTGGATTCGCGGTGCCCAGTCCATTGATGAACATTGAAACTCCTGTCGCGCTCAATACACTGCACCGGGCACAGTATGGCAAGATTACCCGGACGCGGGCCTGAATGCCGTGGACCACTGCAGGGAAAGCGGATGAGCGAGGCAATCGACCAGCAGGTTTTTGCAATCATCGCCAAGCGATGCGGCCCGGAGTGCCCACCGATCGAGCCGACCTTCAACTTGAAGGATGCCGGCATCGATTCGCTGACCGCCATCGAGATTCTTTTCGATATCGAAGAGCACTTCGACGTCCAGCTTCCGGAACGCGATCCGGCGTTCGATACCAATTCCGTCCAGGGCCTGATCGACGCCGTCAACAGCGCGCTGTCGGCCAAGGCCGTCGGCGCCCCGCCGGCGCCCTGACGGTTCACTCTTGGGCACACGAGCAGGCATGCGACGACGGGTCGTGATCACCGGCATGGGTGCCATCAGCGCGCTCGGTGAGGGCGCCGCACCGTTGTGGCGGGGTATGGTCGAGGCACGCAGCGGCATCGCGCCGCTGGCATCGCCCGATCCGGAAGCCGAGATCCGGATGAAGGTCGGCGCGAGGGTCGCCGGCTTCGACCCGGCGCAGCATTTCGAACCGGTCCGACTCTCCGTGCTGGATCGTGTCTCGCAATTCGCGCTGTTTGCGGCGCGCGAAGCGGTTGCCCAGGCCGGAATCGATTTCGCCCGCGATGGCATCGCTGCCCGCACCGCCGTGGTCGTCGGCACCGGCGTGGGAGGAGAGACATCGCGCGATGAACAGTCGCGGCGGATCTATCGCGAACGCTCGGAGCGGGCGCATCCGATGACCATCGTCCGGACCATGCCCAATGCGCCGGCCAGCCACATCAGCATGGAATTCGGCCTGACCGGACCCACCTTCGCCGTCGCCAGCGCCTGTGCTTCGTCCAACCACGCCTTGGCGCAGGCGGCGCTGATGGTGCGCCATGGCTTGGCCGACTATGCCTTGGCCGGTGGAACGGAAGCCTGTTTCAGCTACGGCGCGATTCGCGCCTGGGAGGCGATGCGGGTCGTCGCCGACGACACGTGCCGGCCATTCTCCGCAGGGCGGCGAGGGCTGGTGCTCGGTGAAGGGGCGGCCATCTTCGTCCTGGAATCGCTCGAGCATGCCCGGGCCAGGAACGCCACGATCCTGGCCGAGCTGGCTGGCTTCGGCATGGGCGCGGATGCCACCGACATCGTCGCGCCATCGGCCGACGGCGCCGTCCGGGCCATGCAGCTGGCGCTGGAGGATGCTGGGCTGGCGCCTTCGGACATCGGTTACATCAACGCCCACGGCACCGGCACGCTGGCCAACGATCCCACCGAGACCCGGGCGATCCGCCAACTGTTCGGCAGCCATGCCGACCGGCTGGCGGTGTCGTCCACCAAGGGCGTGCATGGCCACGCACTGGGCGCTGCGGGAGCGCTGGAGCTGGTGGCGGCGATTGGCGTGCTGGTCGAAGGAACGGTGCCGCCCACGGCCAATTTTCTGGCGCCGGATCCGGAGTGCGATCTTGATTACGTGCCCAATGTTGCCAGGGCGCTAAGCACGGACGCGGTGCTTTCCAATTCATTCGCCTTTGGCGGATTGAATGCGGTGTTGGCTGTGACACGAGGCGACGGGGTTTAGTTGAAAGTAGGCGTGGACCTTGCCTGATCAGCGACGGCCGCTGGGTAGGGGACCGGCCTGATAGGCGCATTCGCCGTCAGTCAGGCCCGTCTGGCTCGCCGAGAGCGGTCATGGGATGGTCGCAAAGCAATTGGCGCGCCCGACAGGAGTCGAACCTGTGACCCCCACCTTCGGAGGGTGGTGCTCTATCCAGCTGAGCTACGAGCGCGTGGCCGCATTCTCGCATGGAGGCCGCGGGGACACTACTTTGGCCGAGGATCAGTTCCGGCGGTACACCGCGGCGTGGATGGTGGACAGGATGCTGACCACGAACCAGCCGAAGGGCAGCAGGCTCAGTGTCAGCAACCAGGTGATGCCGAACGCCACGCAGGCAAGCACGAACCAGCTGATGGCCCAGAGGATGCGGCCCTGCAGCAACTGGCCGAGGCCCGGCACGAAGAAGCTGCACAGCGCGGCGATGATGTTGCCGGTGGAACCTTGTCCGTTGCTCATGGCGTTTGCGGATTTCCTGATGACCTGCGTGCTAGATGCGGCCAAGGGCCCCGGCATTCAAGTCGGTTCGCCGTGGCGCGCGCGCGCGTTTCGCCAGCAGGGTCTTTGCTAGGCTAGCGCCATGAGTATCAATCCCCCCGGCTCGCGCCGCGCCGGCTTCGACTGGCGCGAACGATTTCCGCACTACTGGCAACTGATCCGCGGCGATCGCCCGGTCGGCACCCTGTTGCTGCTGTGGCCGACCGCCTGGGCGCTGTGGTTGGCCGCGGGCGGCATTCCGCCGCTGACCTTGCTGCTGGTGTTCGGCGCCGGCGTCTGGCTGACGCGTTCGGCCGGCTGCGTGATCAACGACTACGCCGACCGTTGGCTGGACCCGCAGGTCGCACGCACGCGATCCCGGCCGCTCGCCAGCGGCGCGGTCAGCCCGCGTGAAGCCTTGTGGCTGTTCGTGGCGATGATGCTGGCGGCCTTTGGCCTGGTGCTGCTGACCAATCCGCTGACCATCGCGCTCAGCGTGGCAGCGCTGGCGCTGGCGGCCACCTATCCCTTCCTCAAGCGCTACACCTACTTGCCGCAGGCGTGGCTGGGCCTGGCCTTCGGCTGGGGCATACCGATGGCGTTCGCCGCCGTGCAGGGCGAGGTGCCGGTGCTGGCTTGGCTGTTGTTCCTGGCCAACCTGCTGTGGACCACCGGCTACGACACCTGGTACGCGATGGTTGATCGCGATGAGGATTTGCGCGCGGGCTCGAAGTCCACCGCGATCCTGTTCGGCGACGCCGACCTGATTGCATTGGCGATCCTGTATGGCGGTTTCTTCGTCGCGATGTTCCTGCTCGGCCAACGCGCCGGGCTGGGCGTGAACTACTGGGTGGGACTGCTGGTGGCGGCGGGATTTACCGGCTGGCTGTTCGCCATCGGACGCGACCGGCAGCCGGCGAATTGTTTTCGCGCCTTCCTCGCCAACCAGTGGGTCGGCCTGGCGGTGTTTGCCGGCATCGCGCTGGAACTGGCGATGAGGCCCGCTGCCTGAAGGCTTATGCGACGCGCGCCAGCCTCAGGCGCGCGCGATGGTCCAGGCATCCACCCGTTGCACGCCGCCTGACAACAGCACCCGTGCGCATTCGGCAAGCGTTGCGCCGGTAGTCATTACATCGTCCACCAGCGCCAGATGTGCCGGCAGCACCAGGCCGGGCCGCAGGACAAAGGCATCGCGCACGTTGCGCCGACGATCGGCGGCACCGAGTTCGGTTTGCGGACGGGTCGCCCGGCTTCGGACCAGCGCGTTGGCAATCAGCGGCACGCGCAGTCCGCGCGCGAGCGAGCGCGCCAACTCCAGCGCCTGGTCGTAGCCACGGGTGCGTAATCGGCTGCGGTGCAAAGGCACTGGCACCAGGGCATGGGGCAGGTCGCCCGGATCCATCGGCCATTGCATCAGCGTGGACAACAACGCGCCCACGGCCAGGTCGCCATGGAATTTGAACCGGGGCAGCAGGCGGTCGATGGGAAACTGATAGTGCAGTGGACAAAACGCGTGCGTGAAGGGCGGAGGATCAAGCTGGCAGGCGCCGCAATGTGATTGCCCGGCCACCACCAGGGCGATGCCGCACTGGCGACAGGCGTGCTGGTTCCACGGCAGTTGCGCGCGGCAGATATCGCACAGGTCCAGCCCGCCCTGCCCGGGCTCACCGCAGGCAAGGCAGCGCGGCGCCAGCAGGATGCGGCTGAACCGGTGCAGGGCAGCGCTGATAACCGTCTGGGCTGTCGAATCGGTCACGCTGGTGCCTTTGATTCATTGACATGGGGGCAGGGCCTTACCAGACTGCCCCTCTGCCCGCCCCCGGCGCGATAGGATTTTTCCCATGTCTTGTGTCCTCCGTCATGACTGGTCGCGCGATCAAGTGCTGGCGCTGTTCGCCCTGCCTTTTCCGGAGCTGATGCACCGCGCCGGCAATGTGCATCGCGAGAATTTCGATCCTCGCGAAGTGCAGGTGTCCACGCTGCTGTCGATCAAGACCGGCGGCTGCCCCGAGGATTGCGCGTACTGCCCGCAAGCCGCGCGCTACAACACCGGCGTGAAGGCGCACAAGCTGCTTTCGCTCGACGAAGTGATCGAGAAGGCCAGCCAGGCCAAGGCCGCGGGCGCATCGCGCTTCTGCATGGGCGCCGCCTGGCGATCGCCCAAGGACAAAGACTTGGCGAAAGTCGCCGAGATGGTGAGCGCGGTGAAGGCCATGGGCCTGGAAGCCTGCGCCACCCTTGGCATGCTCAGCCCCGACCAGGCCGGCACCCTGAAACGCGCCGGGCTCGACTACTACAACCACAATCTCGACAGTGCCCCGGATTTCTATGGCGACGTGATCAAGACACGCGAATACCAGGACCGCCTCGATACCCTGGAACACGTGCGCAACGCCGGTTTGAAAACCTGCTGCGGCGGCATCGTCGGCATGGGCGAAACGCGCGACCAGCGAGCGGGCCTGTTGCAGACCCTGGCCAATCTTCCTGAACACCCAGGCTCAGTGCCGATCAATCGCCTGGTGCAGGTCGAGGGCACGCCGCTGCATGGCACCGCCTTGCTCGATCCGTTCGAATTTGTGCGCACGATTGCGGTTGCGCGCCTGATCATGCCCAAATCCGTGGTACGCCTGTCAGCCGGCCGCGCCGAGATGAATGAAGAACTGCAGGCGCTCTGTTTCCTGGCGGGCGCAAACTCGATCTTCTATGGCGAAAAATTGTTGACCACCGGCAATCCCGACGTCGAAGCCGACCAGGCCTTGTTCCAGCGCCTGGGCCTGGTGCCGATGCAGGTCGTACAAGAATCGGGCACCGTGCACGCCGATGTCCTGCAGCCCACCGGTGCAGCACTCAGCGACGACGTGCGTTCCTGCGCCGCCTGATCTGGCATGCCGCGGGTTCGTCTTACCGACCGGGTGCTGGGCGCGCGGGCCGAACGCAGCGCGGCGGCGCTATCGCGGCCGCGCCGGGTCATTGAATCGCGCGACGGCGTCCATGTGCATGTCGGCGGCCGCGACCTGATCAACTTTTGCAGCAACGATTACCTCGGCCTGTCCCAGCACCTGGACGTGGTCAGCGCCTTCCAGGAAGCGAGCGCGCACCATGGCGTCGGCAGCGGCGCCTCGCCGCTGGTCTGCGGGCACCATGGCGAACATGCCGCGTTCGAGCGCGAAGCTGCCGAGTGGATGGGTTATTCACGCGCGCTGCTGATGGGCAGCGGCTACCTTGCGAACCTGGCGGTGATGCAATCGCTGCTCGGGGATGGCGATGTCTGCGTGCAGGATAAACTCAATCATGCCTGCCTGATCGATGGCGCGCGGCTGTCGGGTTGCGAGTTGCGCCGATATCCGCATCGCGACGCGGAAGCGGCGATGCGCCAGCTGATGGCGCACCGCGATGGCGCCGCGATGGTGGCCACGGACGGCGTGTTCAGCATGGATGGCGACCTCGCACCCTTGCGCGACCTGGCGATGTTGTCGCGCAGCCAGGATGCGATGCTGTACGTGGACGATGCCCATGGCATTGGCGTGATCGGGCCGGAAGGCCGCGGTAGCGTAGCGGTCGCCAACCTGACCCAGGCCGAAGTACCGCTGCTGCTGCTGCCGCTGGGCAAGGCCTTTGGCGGACAAGGCGCGCTGCTGCTCGGCAGCGACGCGCTGGTGGGACATGTCGCTGAAACGGCGCGACCGTATTTGTTCAGTACCGCGCCAGCCCCGGCGATGGCGGCGGCGATGCGCGCCTCGCTGCGGCTGATTCGCGGCGAGCCCTGGCGTCGCGCCAAGCTCGCCTCGCTGATGATGCGATTCCGGCGTACCGCGCTGCGCGCCGGCGTGCCACTCGTGGAATCCTACACGCCGATCCAGCCGGTACTGATCGGAGACAACGCGCGTGCCGTGGCGGCATCGGCGGCCTTGCAGGCCCAGGGTTTCCTGGTCGGCGCGATTCGTCCGCCCACGGTTCCCGAAGGCCAGGCACGACTGCGCGTGACCTTGAGCGTGCTGCATTCGGAACGCGATATCGACGCATTGGTACACGCGCTCGCGCCGATCTGCGAAGCCGCCGATCGCGTCAGCGCCTGACATGCAGATACCGGTTCGCGGCCACGGTCCGCCGCTGGTGATGCTGCATGGCTGGGCGATGCATGGCGGCATCTTCGAGCCACTGTGCGCGCAGCTCGAAGCGTCCTTCACCTTGCATGTGGTCGATTTGCCGGGCCACGGCAGCAGCGCGCACAGCGCCATTCCCCTGACGCTTGATGCGGTAGCACGCGAGGTCGCGGCGCGCACGCAGCCGGCGCTCTGGCTGGGTTGGTCGCTGGGCGGATTGGTCGCCTTGCACGCGGCGCAAACACTGCCGGGCTCGGTGCTTGGCTTGGCGATGCTGTGCGCCAGCCCGCGTTTCGTGCGCCACGAAAGTTGGCCGCAAGGCATGGACGCCAGCGTGTTCACCGGCTTTGCCGATGACCTCGCGCGCGATTACCGCGCCGCCATCGACCGCTTCGTGTTGCTCGAGGCGCAAGGGTCCGACCGCGTGCGCGATGACATCCGATCGCTTCGCGAGCAAGTCTTCTCGGTGGCATCGCCTGATCCGATGCGGCTGGCGGACGGCCTTGGACTGCTGCAAGACAGCGACCTGCGCGAAGGCTTGGCGACGCTCGCGATGCCCAGCCTGTGGCTCGCAGGCCGCCGCGACCGGCTGGTCTCGCCGGCGGCGATGCGTGCTGCGGCTGCGCTCGCGTCGGGCTCGGGATTCCTGCAGATCGACCATGGCGGCCACGCGCCTTTCCTGAGCCATGCGCCGGAGGTGGCGTCCGCTCTGGTCGATTTTTCGGCGACACTGCCCGCATGAGTACTCCGGGTCCTTCCGTGTTCGACCGCCGCCGCCTGCGCCACAGCTTTGGCCGCGCGGCGCCCGGCTACAGCGACGTCGCCGTGCTGCAACGCGAAGTCGAATCGCGCCTGCTCGAACAACTCGACGCACTCGGTGAGCGACAACCGCTGCGCATCCTCGACGTCGGCAGCGGACCGGGCCGTGCCAGCGGCGTGATGAAGGGCCGTTGGCGAAAATCGCAGGTGGTCGCGCTCGACATCGCCTTGCCGATGTTGCGCCAGGTGCCGCGCAACACGCGCTTCTGGCGTCCGGTGCGGCAAGTTTGCGGCGAAGCCTCGCAACTGCCCTTCGTTGACGGCAGCTTCGACCTCATTTTTTCCAGCCTCTGCCTGCAGTGGGTGCCCGACCTACCCGTGGCGCTGGCGGAATTTCGCCGGGTGCTGCGCGAGGACGGCCTGCTGTTGTTCTCCTCTTTTGGCCCGGACACCTTGGTGGAATTGCGCGATGCCTACCTGCAGGCGGGCGAGCGGCATCCGCCACTGTCGCCCTTCGCCGCCATCCAGCAAGTGGGCGACGCGATGATTGCCGCCGGTTTTCGCAACCCGGTGCTTGAACGCGACCTGTTCAAACTCGAGTACCCACAGGTGATGGGCCTGTTGCGCGAGCTGCGCGCGATTGGCGCCGGCGATGCGCGCGTACAACGGCCACGCGGCCTGGGCGGAAAGTCGCGCCAGAAGAAGATGATCGCAGCCTACGAGACCCTGCGCGAAGGCGAGCGGCTGCCCAGCACCTGGGAAGTGATCAGCGCCTCGGCCTGGGCGCCAGGCGCTGGCACGCCGCGCCGCGAAGGCGCGTTGGATATAGCCAGTTTCCCGGCGGACCGGATTTCGCTGCGCAAGCGCTGACAAGGACCCGGCCTGGCCAGGGATGGCGCATCGCGGCGGCGCGCGACCCGCGCCCGCCGATTATTCTGTTTCCAGGAAACGCACGCGCTTGGCGTCGCGTCGGGCTTCCACCAGCGCGCGGATCTTTTCGCGCACGGCTTCAGCGTCCTTGATATAGGGCAGTACGATTGTCGGCGAACTTTCGTCGGTGCTGAACAACTGGATGCGAGCCAGGCCAACCATGCGTTCGAAAAGGCTCTGTTCGAACCTGGTGTCGCGTACCCGGTACAGCTCCAGGTCTTCGGTGGTCCTGGTGAGGATGCCGCGGGTAAATTTCAGGCGCTGGTCGGACAGCGTGTACACCGTGTTGCGCGTCTCAAGCCACTTCCACAAAGCAAACGGAATCGGCACCAGCAACAGGCTGGCAATGAACCAGCCGATGTTCTGCCACTGCGACGGATGTCCCGTCCACACGATGGTTTCGTCAGTCATGTCCTGCTCCGGGGCGCCAGCCCCTAGTCAAGCATGCGCGCATCGGCATGACAACGACCGTGCGCTGGCACCGGGGTCGCTTGCCAATGGATCAGGTCGAGAAGCCGATCTCGTCCAGGTCCACGTTGCCACCCGACAACACCAGCCCGACGCGCTTGCCGGCAAAAATGTCGCGATGGCGCAGTACGGCCGCCAGCACGGTCGCGCAGGACGGCTCGATCAGGATCTTCAGGCGCTCCCAGACAAGCCGCATGGCTGCCATCGTTTCAGCGTCGTCCACCAGCAATACCTGTACGCCGTGTGCGCGCAGCAGTTCAAAATTCAGCTCGCCGATGGTGCCGCGCAGGCCATCGCAAACGGTGGCGGGCACGATGTCGAGTACGCGCGTGCCACGGCGTAACGATTCGTAGGCATCGGCCGCGCCGGAAGGCTCCGCGCCGATCACGCGGATCGCCTGACCACTGCCCGCCGCAGCCAGCGCCGTGCCCGAAACCAGCCCTCCGCCACCCACCGGCGTAATCAGGATGTCGAGCCCGGGAACTTCACGAATCAACTCCAGCGCAGCAGTGCCCTGGCCGGCGATAACCGCGGGATCGGTGTACGGATGCACCAGGCGCGCGCCGGTGCGCTGGCCGATGTCGGCCGCCATCGCGTCGCGCGCGGCCATGGTCGGTGCGCACTCGTGCACGGTCGCGCCGAAGGCCCGGATTGCCGCAACCTTGGACCGTACCGCGCCGGCCGGCACGACCACGTGCGCGGCGATGCCGCGGGTGCGCGCCGCCAGCGCCAGTGCGGCGCCATGGTTGCCCGATGAGTGGGTGACCACGCCGCGTGCCGCCTCTTGATCGGACAGCAACCACACTGCGTTGCAAGCGCCACGAAACTTGAAGGCGCCCACGCGCTGGAAGTTTTCGCACTTGAAATACAGCTCGGCGCCAGCCAGCACATCGAGCGAATGCGAACGCAGTACCGGCGTTACCTGCGCGTGACTGGCGATGCGCGCCGCCGCGGCCAGCACGTCGCCATGGGATGGCAATTTCAACTCAATCACTTTTGCGCTCCTCGCGATTGCCCAGCAGGCTGCTCAACGCCGAGCCCAGCACCACCAGTGCGGCGCCCACATAGCCCAGGGCGCCTACGTGTTCGGC
>JBBRXD010000007.1:0-26526 GCA_038248775.1 Lysobacterales bacterium
CGCCCACACATGGCCCGCCCGGGGCGCAGTCTTTTGGGGGGGGCGCGCCGTGGGGGTCGCGCCTTGGCCCGCGAGCCCCACCAGTTCAACCCATCCGGGCCCATGCCCGCTCCCACAAGGCCGTTCCCACAAGGTCGCTCCCACGAGGTCGCTCCTGCAAAGACAAGGTCTGTGCTGCGAAAGCTGGGTCGTGTGCAGGCTCTAGTGGCGTTCGGGCACAATCGGGAAATGTCCGTAGCTGCCGACCTCACTGCAAAAGTACCTGACTGGGGTCGACCGCTTCGGTATCTGTGGCGCCTGCCGATGCTGGTGTTGCACGTGACGGTTGGCCTGGCGATCGTGATGCTGATGATCAATCCGGTCAGCCGGCGCATTCGTCCGGGTGGCGAGGGCCTGGACTCGCGGACGATCCGCGCGTGGTCGGTGCTGATGGTGCGGGTGTTTGGCATGCGTGTGCAGCGCTTTGGCCAGCCGCTGCCGGGCGCGGCTTTGTTCGTGGCCAATCATGTCAGCTGGATCGACATCACCCTGTTGCACAGCCAGCGCGTGGTCGGCTTCGTGGCCAAGGCTGAAATCGCCCGCTGGCCCATCGTCGGCTGGCTGGCGAGCCGGGGTGGCACCATTTTCCATCACCGCGGCGACAACGAATCGCTGCACGGCGTGATGCACCAGATGCTCGAGCGCCTGCAAAGGGACATCGCCATTGGCGTGTTTCCGGAAGGCCGCACCAACAACGGCCAGGGCGTCGGCGTGTTCCATGCGCGCATCTTCCAGCCGGCGGTGCTGGCCGGCGTGCCATCGCAACCGGTCGCGCTGAAATACGGCGTCGGTGGTTGCGCGCAGACGACCGTCGCCTTCAAGCTGCGCGAAAATTTCCTGCAGAACTTCTGGCGATTGCTGGGCGAACCGGCGCGCCGCGTGGAAGTTCATTTCCTGGAGCCGGTATCGGTGGATGGCGATGGCCGGCGGCGCATGGCCGAGATTTCCCGCGACCGGATCATCGCTGCGATGTCGCGATGACGCCGCACCGCAGCTACTCGGCGCCGCGCTGGTTGCGCAACCCGCACCTGCAGTCCGCGCTCAGCTCGATGCCGATGCGCCGCGCCGGAGGGTTGCGTGCGCTGGAGCGCGCCAGCGCGCAGACCGCCGAACACATCGTGGATGCGGGCGATGGCGTGCGCCTTTTCGGTTTGCACAGCGCCGTGCCAGGTCGCGAGCCCAAGGGCCTGGTGCTGTTGCTGCACGGCTGGGAGGGCAGCGCCGACTCCGGTTACATGCGCTACACCGCGGCGCACCTGCTAGAAACCGGATTCGATGTATTCCGGCTCAACTTCCGCGACCACGGCGACACCCATCACCTCAACGAAGGCCTGTTCCATTCCTGCCGGCTGGCTGAGGTGGTGCAGGCGGCGAAATGGGTGTCTGAAAAATTCCCGACGGCGGCCTTTCTTGGCGCGGGCTATTCACTGGGCGGGAATTTCGTCCTGCGCCTGGCGCTGGCCGCGCCCGATGCCGGTATCCCGCTGGTGCATGCGGCGGCGGTGTGCCCGGCGGTGGATCCGTCAGCGGTGATGCACGCGCTGGAAACCGGTAACGCGCTGTACCACTGGTACTTCATGAAGAAGTGGCGCAGCTCGCTGCGCAAGAAGCGCCTGCTGTTTCCCGACCAACACGACTTCGACGATGCGGTACTGTCGCGCGACATGCGTGGCCTGACCCGGTGGCTGGTCGAACGGCACACGCAGATGGGCGACGTGGAAGAATATTTCAGCGGTTACGCAGTTGCCAGTGGTCGTTTGTCGGCCCTGCAGATTCCAGTCAGCGTGCTGGCGGCGGCGGACGATCCGATCATTCCGGTGGGTACGCTGAAGGCATTACAACTGCCAGCGCATTCGACACTGGAGATTGCCGAGTACGGCGGCCATTGTGGCTTTATCGAGGGACCCAGCCTGCGCGGTTTTGCCGAACGCTGGGTGGCGACGCGGTTGGAAGCGGCAATTCAGAAGCCTGACGGCAGCAGCAGCAACAAGGCCGCGCCCAATGCAATCCGGTAGATCGAAAACACCGTAAAACGGTGCGTCTGGATATAGGTCAGCAACCACTTCACCACCACGAAGGCGGTGATGGCGGAGGTGACGGACGCAACGCCCAGCGCGGTCCAGTTCTCGTCCGCGGCCTGGCCACTGCGCACGACGTGCAGCAGCTCATAGGCGGCGGCGGCAAACATGGTCGGGATGCCGACCAGGAAGGCGAATTCGGTGGCTGCGCTGCGATTGCCCGTACCGAACAACAGCGCGGCAAAGATGGCGGCGGCTGATCGCGAGGTGCCCGGGAATACGCCGGCCACTACCTGCGCGACGCCCACAAGCAGCGCGACCGGCCAGGTAATGAGTTTGCGCTCGCCGTGCTCGGCCGATCGCTTCGAGGCAATGTGTTCCGCGGCCAGCATCACGAAGCCACCAATTATCAGTGCCCACGCGATCGGACCGACTGTCTCGGGCAATTTGAAACCCATGGCTTTGACCGCAACACCGAGTATCGCGGTAACGCCGAATGACGCCGACAGCTTGAGTACGTAATCGCGGTTGTCTGATTGCCTGAAACCCGTGATCAGTTGCCACAGGCGATCGCGATAGATCAGCACCACGGCGAGGATGGCGCCGGCCTGGATGGCGATATTGAACAGATCTGAGCGGGCGCCGAGCCAGCGCTCAGCGATCAGTAAATGCCCGGTGCTTGAGATGGGCAGGAATTCGGTGACGCCCTCGATGATGCCGAGCAGCAGGGCGGCAAGCAGGTCAGTCATGCAGTGGACTCGAGCATCGCGAGTTGCTCCGGCGACAAGGGCAGGGCCAAATGGTAACCGGGTCGCTGGTCGCCGCCCATATGGCCTGCGCGTCAGGGCCAGAGTGGTGCAGGGCTTTCCGGGGCGCACCAACTTAGTGCATTGGCAGCATCTTGCTATAAATAAAAAATAGTAAAATCAAAGGCTTGCAAATATTCGTGGTTGGCACGGCGCTTGCTAACGCTGGCTGTACCCAACCCTACCGGAGCTGCCCGATGTCCTACGAACACGTCACCAAGCTGGTCAAAGACAACGCGATCGAGTTCGTGGACCTGCGTTTCACCGATGTCCGCGGCGTCCAGCACCACGTGAGCTTTCCGGTCAGCATCATCGAGCCGGCCTTGTTTGAAGACGGCAAGATGTTCGACGGCTCGTCAATCAGCGGCTGGAAGGGCATCAACGAGTCCGACATGATCTTGCTGCCCGACGTGAACACCGCGGTGCTCGATCCCTTCACCGCCGACCCGACCCTCATCCTGATCTGCGACATCCTCGACCCGGCCACCATGCAGGCCTACTCGCGCGATCCGCGCGGCGTCGCCAAGCGCGCCGAGGCCTATCTGAAAGCCAGCGGCATCGCCGACCAGGCCTTCTTCGGCCCGGAGCCGGAATTCTTCATCTTCGATTCGGTCCGTTTCGCCAATGAAATGGGCAACACCTTCTTCGAAGTCGATTCCGAGGAAGCACACTGGAATTCCAAGAAGAAGTACGAAGGTGGCAACACCGGCTATCGCCCGGGCCTGAAGGGTGGTTACTTCCCCGTGGCGCCGGTCGATTCGCTGCACGACATCCGCGCCGAGATGTGCAAGGAACTGATGGCCGCGGGCCAGGAAGTGGAAGTGCACCATCACGAAGTGGCCAACGCCGGCCAGTGCGAAATCGGCACCAAGTTCAACACCCTGGTACAGAAGGCCGACGAACTGCTGATGATGAAGTACATCATCAAGAACGTGGCGCACCGCAACGGCAAGACCGCCACCTTCATGCCAAAGCCGCTGGTCGGCGACAACGGCAGCGGCATGCACGTGCACCAGTCGTTGGCCAAGGGCGGCGTCAACCTGTTCAGCGGTGACGGCTACGGCGGTTTGTCGCAGCTGGCGCTGTGGTATATCGGCGGCATCTTCAAGCACGCGCGCGCCATCAACGCCTTCGCCAACTCCACCACCAACAGCTACAAGCGTCTGGTGCCGGGTTTTGAAGCGCCGGTGATGCTGGCCTACTCGGCCCGCAACCGTTCGGCGTCGTGCCGCATTCCGTACGTTGCCAATCCAAAGGGCCGCCGCATTGAAATCCGTTTCCCGGATCCGATGAACTCCGGCTACCTGATCTTCGCCGCGCTGATGATGGCCGGCCTTGACGGCATCAAGAACCAGATCGACCCGGGCGCGCCGAGCGACAAGGACCTGTACGACCTGCCGCCGGAAGAAGAGAAGAACATCCCCACCGTCTGCCATTCGCTGGACCAGGCGCTTGACGCGCTCGACGTCGACCGCGAGTTCCTGAAGGCCGGTGGCGTGTTCTCCGATGATTTCATCGACAGCTACATCACCCTGAAGATGGGCGAAGTGACCAAGTTCCGCGCCGCCACCCACCCCCTCGAATACGCCATGTACTACGCCATCTAAAGACTGTGGGAGCGGCCTCGGCCGCGACGCCCCAGCAGCCAACAAACGGCCCGGTAAAACCCGGGCCGTTCCCGTTGCAGCCGCTGCGCGCAGTCGAGTATCACACCAGCCGGAATCACAGGTCGGTTGCAGTTAACATTGCCGTCCAACGACAGTGGTGGATCAACGTGCACACCGAAACCATTTCATGTGACGATCTTGACGCCATGATCGATCACTACACGAGCGATGGTGCCTACCGGCTCGATATGATCATGCCGGCTGATGCGCCACGCGTCGCCTTGCTGTCAGGCGCACGAGGGCAGTTGCGACTGGAGCTTGACTGTCCACCGTCAATACCACCCGCGTATGACCCGCAAGCGGTCCATGTCAGTCGGGTTGACGATGCCGAGGCAGTATCCGTCGGGCGGGCAGGCATGCAGTATCGCGACCTGCTGCCGTCGCGTGCGGGCGGCCGTTTCATCGCGTCCCATATCTGTATTCCGTCCGGCGGTCCGGTCAGCGACTACGCGCACTTTCATCAGGTCGGGTTTCAAGTGATTTATTGCCGACGTGGCTGGGTTCGCGTGGTGTACGAGGATCAGGGACCGCCATTTGTGATGGATGAAGGCGACTGTGTGTTGCAGCCACCGACCATCCGCCATCGTGTCCTGGAGGCCTCGCGCGGTTTGGAGGTCGTTGAAATAGCCAGTCCAGCCGAGCACCCGACCTTTCGGGACCACGAGATTGATCTGCCCACGCCGTCATTGCATCCGGATCGTGATTTCGGCGGCCAGCGATTCCTTCGCCATGTAGCTGCAACTGCGACCTGGCAGGACTCGGAACTGACAGGGTTCGAAATGCGGGAAAGCGGTATCGGCCAAGCCAGCCACGGGCAGGTGCATTTGCGGATATTGCGCTCCGCCGATGCCATTTCGCCGGTGGCGATGGTCAACGCAGATTGTGAATTCAGGCTGCTGTACATGCTCGCAGGAAGCCTCGAGCTGACCGGATCGCAGCGCGAAGCGAGCCTGCTACGCGCCGGTGATAGTGTGGTTCTGCCGAAGCATGGCCAGTTTTCACTTGCCACCGCCGGTGCCTGCGAATTGCTCGAAGTCAGCTCAGGCTGAGCGTGCTTGGGCATGCCTGATCAGGTGGCTGCAGTCGAGCAGAAGCATCCGGTCGTCGTAAAGCGCGGACAGGATCGCCTGTTCCAGCCGGTCGATCGCAGGGCACGATCATTGTCGGCAGCGGTCTCGCCATTGGCCTTGATCTCTTCCAGCAGTTGCAATGTCTGCTGCACTGGCTTCAAAGCCCCTGGCCTCTCACCTTCGGCTTATGAGCCGTGATCGCGCGGCCGGCGCCCGGCCCCGCTTCAGGTCGCTTGGACTAGAATAGTGCGATGACCATCAACACCCAGCACCGCAAGCCTTTGCCCGGCACCCAGCTGGACTATTTCGACGCCCGCGAGGCGGTGGACGCCCTGCAAACCGGCGCCTGGGCGGAGCTGCCATACAGCTCGCGCGTGCTGGCGGAAAACCTGGTGCGCCGCTGCGACCCGGCTACGCTGGAGGCGTCGCTGCGGCAACTGGTCGAGCGCAAGCGCGATCTCGACTTCCCCTGGTTTCCCGCCCGCGTGGTCTGCCACGACATCCTCGGCCAGACCGCGCTGGTGGACCTGGCCGGCCTGCGCGATGCCATCGCTGAACAAGGCGGCGATCCGGCCCAGGTAAATCCGGTCGTACCCGTTCAGCTGATCGTGGACCATTCGCTGGCGGTGGAGTGCGGCGGCTTCGACCCGAATGCTTTTGAAAAAAATCGCGACATCGAAGATCGCCGCAACGAAGACCGCTTCCACTTCATCGACTGGACCAAAAAAGCGTTCAAGAATGTTGATGTGATTCCGCCCGGCAACGGCATCATGCATCAGATCAACCTGGAGCGAATGAGCCCGGTGATCGGCACGCTCGATGGCGTGGCCTATCCCGATACCTGCGTTGGCACCGACAGCCACACGCCGCATGTGGACGCGCTGGGCGTGATCGCCATCGGCGTGGGCGGCCTGGAAGCCGAGAACGTGATGCTCGGCCGCGCTTCGTGGATGCGACTGCCTGACATCATCGGTGTCGAGCTCGGTGGCCGTCCGCAGCCGGGCATCACCGCGACCGACGTGGTGTTGGCGCTGACCGAATTCCTGCGCCAGCAAAAAGTGGTTGGCGCCTGGCTCGAGTTCCGTGGCGAAGGCGCAGCGGCGCTGACGTTGGGTGATCGCGCGACGATTTCTAACATGGCACCCGAATACGGCGCCACGGCGGCGATGTTCTTCATTGACCAGCAGACCATCACCTACCTCAGGCTGACCGGGCGTAGCGACGAACAGGTGAAACTGGTCGAGACGTATGCCAAGCACACCGGGCTATGGTCCGACGCGCTGGTCAGTGCGAAGTATGAGCGCACGCTGCACTTCGACCTGTCGTCGGTTGGCCGCAACATGGCCGGCCCCTCGAATCCGCATGCGCGCGTGGCTACTGCCGACCTCGCCGCCAGAGGCATCGCCGCGCCGTGGACGCAATCCGAGGGCCTGATGCCCGATGGCGCGGTGATCATCGCGGCCATCACCAGTTGCACCAATACGTCCAACCCGCGCAATGTCATCGCCGCCGGGCTGATGGCGCGCAATGCCAACCGCGCTGGACTGACCCGCAAGCCCTGGGTAAAAACGTCGCTGGCGCCCGGATCGAAGGCCGTGGAGATGTATCTCGAGGAAGCCGGTTTGAAATCGGAACTCGAGCAGCTTGGCTTCGGCATCGTCGGGTTCGCCTGTACCACCTGCAACGGCATGAGTGGCGCGCTGGATCCGGCGATCCAGAAAGAAATCATCGACCGCGATCTGTATGCCACCGCCGTGCTGTCGGGCAACCGCAATTTCGACGGGCGCATCCACCCGTATGCCAAGCAGGCGTTCCTGGCCTCGCCACCGCTGGTGGTCGCCTATGCCATTGCCGGCACCATCCGCTTCGACATCGAAAAAGATGTGCTCGGCCACGATGCCGAAGGCAAGCCGATCCTGCTCAAGGACCTGTGGCCGGACGATGCCGAGATTGATGCGATCGTCGCCTCGAGCGTGAAGCCCGAACAATTCCGCAAAGTGTACGAGCCGATGTTCAGGATCATGCTGGAAAGTGGTGAGCGGGTCAGCCCGCTTTACGACTGGCGCCCGCAGAGCACCTACATCCGTCGACCGCCGTATTGGGAAGGCGCGCTGGCCGGCGAGCGCACCATGCGCGGCATGCGTCCGCTGGCTTTGCTCGGCGACAACATCACCACCGACCACCTGTCGCCGTCGAACGCGATCCTGCGCGACAGCGCCGCTGGCGAATACCTGGCCAAGATGGGCCTGCCGGAAGAGGACTTCAATTCCTACGCGACCCATCGCGGCGACCACTTGACCGCATTGCGCGCGACCTTCGCCAATCCAACCCTGGTCAACGAGATGGCCGTGGTGGATGGCGTGGTGAAGGCAGGTTCGCTGACGCGGCTGGAGCCGGACGGGCAAGTGCTGCGCATGTGGGAAGCGATTGAAACCTATCTTGAGCGCGGCCAGCCGCTGATCATTGTTGCCGGCGGCGACTACGGCCAGGGCAGCTCGCGTGACTGGGCGGCAAAAGGTGTACGACTGGCCGGCGTGGAAGTGATTGCGGCCGAAGGCTTCGAGCGCATCCACCGCACCAACCTGCTGGGCATGGGCGTGCTGCCGCTGGAATTCCTGGCCGGTACCACGCGCAAGACGCTGGCCCTGGATGGCACCGAAACCTACGACGTCCTCGGCGTTCGCGCGCCGCGCGCGCAGCTGACGCTGGTGGTGAATCGCCGCAACGGCGAGCGGATTGATGTTCCGGTGATCTGCCGCCTCGACACCGCCGAGGAACTGTCCATCTATGAGGCCGGCGGCGTGCTGCAACGCTTCGCCCAGGATTTCCTCGAATCGAACAAGGCGGCCTGAGCGATGGCGCAGGTTCCGCAGCTCCGCATTCCAGCGACCTATATGCGCGGCGGAACATCGAAGGGTGTGTTCTTCCGACTTGATGACCTGCCCGAAATAGCGCGCCAGCCTGGCGCGGCGCGCGATGCCTTGTTGCTGCGCGTGATCGGCATCCCCGATCCCTACGGCAAGCATACCGACGGCATGGGCGGCGCGACCTCAAGCACCAGCAAGTGCGTGATCATTTCCAAAAGCGCGCAACCGGGCCAAGACGTGGACTATTTGTACGGACAGGTGTCCATAGATGCTGCGTTCGTGGACTGGAGTGGAAACTGCGGCAACCTGAGTACGGCGGTTGGGCCGTTCGCGATTGCCAATGGCTTCATCGATCCATCGCGCTTGCCGCGCGAGGGCGCGTTCCCGGTGCGCGTGTGGCAGGCCAATATCGGCAAGACGATCGTGGTGCATGTGCCGATCAGCGATGGCCAGGTGCTGGAAACCGGCGACTTCGAACTGGATGGCGTTACCTTTCCGGCTGCCGAGATCGTGCTGGAATTCATTGACCCCTCGGATGCGGGCGATGGCGAAGCTGGCGGCGCGATGTTCCCGACTGGCAACCTGGTCGACACGCTGGACGTGCCAGGCATCGGCGCGCTGCAGGTGACGATGATCAATGCCGGCATCCCGACGATTTTTGTCAACGCCGCGGATATTGGTTACACCGGCGCCGAATTGCAGGACGCGATCAATGGCGACCCGAAGGCGCTGGCGATGTTTGAAACCGTGCGCGCGCACGGCGCGCTGCGCATGGGTTTGATCGCGCAACTGTCCGACGCGAAAACGCGCCAGCACACACCGAAGGTGGCCTTTGTTGCGCCGCCCGCGGACTACATGGCAAGCAGCGGCAAGCAAATTGCTGCCGGCGATGTCGATCTGCTGGTACGCGCAATGTCGATGGGCAAACTGCACCACGCCATGATGGGCACGGCGGCCGTGGCGATTGGTACCGCTGCTGCCATCCCCGGCACGCTGGTGAACTTGGCTGCGGGTGGCGGCAATCGCAGTGCGGTGCGCTTCGGCCACCCGAGTGGAACGCTACGCGTGGGCGCGGAAGCCATCTATCTGGATGGACAGTGGCTGGTGCGCAAGGCGGTGATGAGCCGCAGCGCGCGGGTGCTGATGGAAGGCTGGGTGAGGGTACCCGGCGATATTATTTGAAGGACAGGTTGGCGTTGATGCCGATCATCCAGTTGCGACCCGGTGCGGGCTCGAAATAGCGGCCGTTGGCATCGTTGACGATGACCGAACCGATGACCTGGCGATCGAGCAGGTTGTTGAGACGCACGAAACTGCGCCAAGCCAGGCCGGCAAATTCCATTCTTCGTTCAATGGCCAGATCGAACGTGGCGTAGGCAGGCGCCGTTGCGGTGTTGGCATCGTTGGCGAATACGCGATCGACGAAGCGGCCTTCCAGCAGGAGGTCGAGATTCGTATCGGGGCTGAAGCGCAGCTCGGCCCAGGCCTGGTTGCGCGACAGGCCGGGAATATCGCGACCGCCGACATAGCGAGCGTCCATGTAGGTATAGGCAGTGGCGACATGCCAGCGCTTTGACAATTCATTCGAATACGAAAACTCCGCGCCGCGCCGGCGGGACAGGCCGGCGTTGCCGAAAGTGCTGCGGCCGCCGAGGTTGGACACGACAACCAACTCGTCACGCGTCCTGGACTCGAATAGCGCGGCCGATATTTCGCGACGTTTCTGGCGTGAGCGAAATCCCAATTCGATATTGTTGCTGCGGGCAGCGCGCAAGCTCGAATTCAGCCCGCTCAGCCCGTCATTGCGATAGGCCAGCTCGACAAAGGTCGGCGTTTCGAAACCGCTGCCTGCGTTGGCGTAAAGGCTGGTGGTGGGCGTTAGCCGAAACACGATGCCGGCCACCGGCGCCGTCTTGCGGTATTGCAGTTTTCCGCTGTCATCGGGATTGAACATGGTGATGTAGGCGTCGCGGGAATCGAAACGCACGCGGCTGTTGCGCAGGCCAACGTTCAAGCCCCAGCGATCGGTCGGCTGCCAGTCGGTCTGCGCGTAGACGGCCAGCCCGCTGACGCGATTGTCTTCGTCGCGACGCAGCGCGCCGACCACACCCCGAGCCGAGCCCACGAAATTCTCGAAGCCCTGGCGTTGTTCATCGGACACCTCATATTCGATGCCAACGGTAAGAGAAGCCGGTTGATTTCCGATGCTGCCCGACCAACGCCATCGTGCGTCCAGGCCCTGATAGTCGCGGTCAAGATCGATGGCGCCGCCGCCATTCAATGGCCTGCCCGTCTGCGCCGCCACCGGCACCGACAGCATTTGCTGCGTGCGCCGCTTGCCCAGGTAGGAAGCGAGCACAAGTGTTGACTGCGCAGACAGCGCATGCTCGACACGCGCACCGACCTGTTGTTGCGACACTGTCTTGCGCGTATCGAAGTTGAGCGCGCCAGGCGATGCGGCGCGCCGGTCGCCGGCGAGTTCCACCGCGGTCAGTCCCTGCGGATCATCGGCCTGCAGGTCGAGCGTGTTCGCCAGCAAGGTGAAACGCGTATCGCCACCAAGCTCGCCCTTCAGCATGACTTGGCCGTTGCTCCGCCGCGCGCGACTGTGTCGGCGATAGCCCTGCGTTTCCAGATGGGACAGACCGGCTACCAGGCTGCCTTGGTCATCAACGCCCCAGCGTGTTCGCCACGATGCCGAGGTACGCGAAGTGCCATGGCTACCGGCATCAAGTTCAAAGCCCAACGCGGGATTGGCTGGCGCATCGGCTGAATAGAGCGCGATCACACCGCCGGACGAATTGCCATACAGCGCCGAAAACGGCCCGCGCAAGACTTCAATGCGTTGCGCCAAGTCGAGCGCGAAATGCGAGACCTGCCCCTGGCCGTCGGGCATCGTGGCGGGAATGCCGTCGGTGTACAGGCGAACGCCGCGCACGCCAAAGGTCGAGCGCGCGCCGAAACCGCGAATGGAAATCTGCAGGTCCTGCGCGTAGTTCTGCCGGTCGCGCGCGACCACGCCGGGAATGCGTTGCAGGGATTCTGAAAGATTGATGCGCGGTTGCGCGCGCTGGATTTCCGCGGCGTCGATCACGTCGATGGCCGTGGGAACCAACAAGGAGTCCTCGCCAGACCGGGTGGCGGTGACGACCACGCCGGGCAGGACGGCAGGCGCGGGCGGCGAAGTTTGCGCACACGCCGAGGCAGGGAAAAGTGCCTTGCCGACCAACGCATACAGCACCACATGGCGGGACCAATTCATGCGTCCAACTCTAGCGCAATTGGCCGATTTCGCCGGGAACCGCGATTACGGCGGCAGTTTCATCGCCTTGAGCCACGCAGCGTAACGGGGGTCGTCGTGCAGCTTTCGAAGCAGGGGATCGAACTTCATGTACATCAGGCTGGCGTCGCGTTGCCTGCGCGCACGGTCGAGCCAATCGAACGCAAGCTCGGTTTCGCCGCGCCAGGCATGCACTGCGGCAATCTGGTAGGCGTAGCTGTTGCCAAACCTTTCCTTGAGCTTCTTGAGTGATTCCAGCGAAGCCGCCTCTTCGCCAGCGTCGTGCTGCGCCATGGCCAATCCTGCCAGACGAAAGCCGCCACCACTGCGCTTGAACTCCGCGATCGCAGCCTCGGGCTTGCCCTCCAGCAAGGAGGTCAGCCCCAGGTACCAGGTCACGTGGTTATCCATCGGATACAGCTGATAGGCGCGTTCGAGCGCCTGTCGAGCCTGCGTGTATTCGCCGATGACTGCATGGTGGTAGCCCAGCAATCCCCAGGCACCGTAGGTGGGCGCGACTGCGATGCAGCGGCGATCCAGCGCGATGGCCTCGCGGATGCGGCCGAAAGCCGAGAACAGTCTTGCCTGGTGCACCAGTCCCTGGCAGTGCTCACCCGGGCTGAGCCTGGCAAAAGTATCCAGGTCTCGCTGGGCGCCAGCCCAATCCCACATGGTGTAGTAAAGGAAGTCGGCGCGCGCAAGGTAAGCCGCGGGCAGGGTGGGATCAAGCGCGATGCCCTTGTCCATCAATTCCAGGGACCGCGCTTTTCCCTCTGCCACCTCGGCACCGGAATCGGCATAGTCGGCATCGCCGCCCAACAGGTCGGCCAAGGCGAGATAAGCACTTGCAAACTTGGGGTCTATCGCGATTGCGCGCT
Organism: Lysobacterales bacterium; assembly: GCA_038248775.1. Classification (GTDB taxonomy): domain Bacteria; phylum Pseudomonadota; class Gammaproteobacteria; order Xanthomonadales; family Xanthomonadaceae; genus Arenimonas. The sequence goes on from JBBRXD010000007.1 coordinate 12,626, forward strand.
CGTAGGCGGCAATTGCGCGGCGCGCGCCATCAGTCGTTCCCGTGTAATGCATGCTCTGGCCGACCAACCATTGCCGATACGCTTCCGGATCGCTGGTACGATGCCGGATCATCGCCGCGCCTTGGCCCGGCAGCAGTTGCAGCTTCAAGGCGGCCACGACGGACTTCGCAATGTCATCCTGGACCTCAAAAAGTTCGGTCATCTTTCGGTCGTAGGTTTCCGACCACAGGTGGAAGCCATCGGCCACGTTGATCAGCTGCACGGTTATGCGGATCCTGTCGCCGGATTTTCGTACGCTGCCCTCGAGTATCGTGGTCACGTTCAACTTGCGACCGATGCCGGCGACGTCGTCATTTTTTCCGCGGAAGCTGAATGACGAGGTGCGGCCTGCAACGCGCAACTGGGGAAGCTTGGCAAGCTGGTCGATCAATTCGTCGGCCAGTCCGTCGGAAAAATACTGCTGGTCTCGGGCCTGGCTCATGTCGGCGAAGGGGAGTACCGCGATGGAAGGCACTGTCGCGGTGGCCTTTTGCGCTGGCGCGACGGGCGTTGCGGTGGGCGCCGCAGGTTCTGCGCCCATCCGCCACGCCACCACCAGCAGCATCAGTAGCAAACCGGACAGCAAGGTAATATGCAGCAGGCGGGCGCTCGACCGGGGAGGATCGACGTTGGCGTGCGGGCTCGATCGCGGCGGCGAGTCCGCGACCGGCTCGAGCCCAGGCGTCGGCGTCGAGTGAGTAGACCGGGCGACCAACTCGACCGGCACACAAAGGCGATAGCCATAGCCGTGTACGGTGCAGATCTTCTCGCCCGCCGGATCATCCAGCGCACTGCGAAGTCGGGCGATCGATTTGGCCAGGGAGTTCTCTGAAACCACCCGCGCCGGCCAGCCGGCATGCATCAGGTCCGCCTTGAGTACCACCGACCCCGAGTGGTGCAGCAGGTAGCGCAGCAGCTCGAAGCTGCTCCGATCCAGGTGGTGGACCTGCCCGGCAACGGTGAGGCGGGCATTGGACTCCTCGAGCACGGCTGTCCCGAACAGCCAGCGTCCTGCCCGGCCGCTCGCGTCTTCAGACAACGCGTCCGTGTCTCGATTGTCGATGGCGATCTGCCCCCCGGCAGCTGCATCCAATTCCCCTGCGGACACTAGAGGCAAGGCGCGACTGAATGTCAATCTGCGCCGATTCCAAAAGATTCAGAATTTTTCCCCAGCCGGGAAAGACTTGTGTCGCTATAGCGGACTAAGAAGCATGACTACCTTCGCAAAACCTAAGGGGAGACTGTCATGGGATGTCGAAATCGCTTTGTCCTGCTGATGTTGATTTGCCTGGTAAAGCCCGTGCCTGCGCTGGCAGACCTGCAGAAAGTGCAGGACGACAGGGCGGTGGTGGCGGTGACCAGCAACGTCAACTCGGTCCTGGTGGATGTGCTGGCCAACGATGGCGACCTGGGACCGGGCTTGCGCATCCTGAAAGCCTTCAAGCCCGGCCACGGGACGGCAAGCATCGAAAATGGCCGCATCCGCTACACCCCGACGCCTGGCTACCAGGGATCGGACAGCTTTGGCTACATGGCCCAGGCGTATAAATCGCAGCCGGGCCAGGCCACGGTGAGTGTCGAAGTGGGTGAGGGCGGCGTGGCCTTGCGCTTGGTCGGGCAGGTCGTGGACTCGCCGATCGCGGGTGCCGTGGTGAAAGTGTCCGTCGGCGGTTTCGACTTTTCTGCCGTCGCCGATGCGAACGGGAACTACGCCATCGACATTGCGTCCCTGACCGGCGATGCCTTCGTCACCCTGACCGCCACGGGTACTTCAGCCACAGGCGCGGCGGTACGCTTCTATTCATTGGTGGGTGAGATGGCCCGGCTTGATACCGCCGCAGGCAGCGATGGAATTCTGGTCCGCGACGAGAATAACCAGGTCAACATCACCAACCTGTCTACGGCCCAGTACACGCTTATAACCCAGGCCAACGGCGGCGCGCCGGTCGGCAGCGACCAGCAGTACCTGCCGCTGGTGCAGAACATCAACCTCGACGAGCTATTGAAACTGGCCGCAGTCATCAAGCTGGTGGTTGATGGCGGGGTGGCCCTGCCCGCGGGAACCACCGACGCGCTGGCTCTGATCTCCAGCCCCACGGCGTTGCAAGTCTTCGAGGCTAGCCTCGCGCCAAACCAGTTGGCGCAGGCCATTGTCGCAGTCAGCCAGGATCCAACTGTCACGCCAGACTTCCGTGCCGGTCGCCTGCCCACCGGCTATGCCTTCATCGCGCCGAGTGCGCCCGGTACGATCCACCAGGGTGACAACGCCGGTGCGCTGCTGACCCTGATCGGAAGCGCCGGAGGCACCTCGGGCGTGGCCACGTTCTACCACTCCGATCCCGACACTGGCCTTGCGCAGACCTGGGCCCTGGACAACGGCGATATCGTGCTGGTCCAGGACAACCCGGTCCAGGGTCCATTCTTTTCCACCAACATCGTCAACCCCTCCTGTGGATTGCTGGCTGTGCTTCGCGTGCGGGAAACGCCCATCGAGTTTCGCGTGCGTCGCCTGCAGGACGGTGCCGGCGTGGACTATCTGGAGTTGATCAATACGACCTACCGGGACTACGACGTAGACCAGGATCCCAATGACAGTTGCGTGCCCCCGCCCGACGGCGTCGAGACCAGCCCGCCTTATCGCGTGCTGGGCTTCGAGGAAGGCAGCGGCGAACTGCCCTTTTCGGCAGCTGAGTCGCTGGGTCGCCTCGTACTGACCCACGAGCAGTTGCTCGGTGGATTCTTCGGCAACGCGGCGGTGTTCAACTTCGACACGCAGACTGTGGACATCGCCGGAACCCTGCCCAACTTTACGTCGAGCATCAGCAATGGCCGGTTGCAAGTGCAACTGACCAGCAGTGCCGGCCCGGTCAGCAACTACGAGTTTCGCCGCTATCAGGTCGATGGCAGGAAGGGTGCTGCGCTGATGTCTTTCGTGATTACGCCGGCGGGGCGAAAGGTGGCCCGGTTCATGCTGACGGCGCGGCTGGACGACAGCCTGGTGTTCGATTACAACAACCTGCCGGCGCACTGGGTAAACGGCGCGACCCTGAGCCGGCTTTACACCGATCCGTCAGGTTTTTTCGTCGCAATCAATGGCGATCCGGGGCTAACCGGTTTCCAGCGGGCCACCAATCTCAATGGCGTGGGAACCGACAGCTTTCCATTTACCTGGGGCATCGAGTCCGGGCAGATGGTGGCGCGCAGCTATCGCGCCTCGGGCATGGGCGTGCCGTTCTGCAACATCACGGGCACGTACGCCTGCTGGATACCGCGGATCCGCACCTGGCAACCGATTGCGCGCGACGGCAACAGGATCTACGTGCTCGAGGAATTTGCCAGCGGCGGTGCGCCTGGGGTAGTTCCGACGGTGACCGCGTCGCGCATGACGTTTTTCGAGCCGGAATAATCTTCGGCCGAGGCCTGGCCAAGCTCGCCGAGCCGCCCCGGTCAACGGGGCGGCAGGAGGGGCGGCGATCTGCACTACAATGGTGCAATGCCCGAGCCTGGAATCTCCGCTGACCTCGACAGCCTGGCCACGCCCGTGGCCCGGCTGGATGCGGCTGCGACCGTGCTCGATTGCAACACCGCCTTCGCCAGCTGGATGGGCGTCAGCGCCCGCCGGCTGCAAGGGCAGGCGCTGGACGGCCTGGACGCGGAGGATGGCCGCCTGCTGGCGCTGGTGCAGCGACTGCCGGCGAACGGTGAGCCGATTCGGGTGCATCGCGCGCGGCTGGCCTTTCCCGGCCCCGGCGGAAGCGAGCACTTCGCCGACCTTTGGCTGCGGCGCGAACGCGAGGGCGGCATCGTGCTCGAGGCGCACCCGATCAGCGAGTTTCCCGGCCAGGATCCGGCGACCGCCTTGCCAGCCGCACTCACGGCAGCGCTGAAAGGCCTCGCCCACGAAATCCGCAATCCGCTGGCCGGCCTGAAGGGCGCCGCGCAATTGCTGGGCCGACGCGCCAACACGCGCCTGGATAACGATGACGAACGCGAATTGATTTCGCTGATCGGTAGCGAAGTCGATCGCCTCGCGGCCCTGGTCGACCGCCTGATGAATCCTGCACCACCGAACCAGTTGCGTCCGCTGAACATCCACTCGGTGCTCGAGCGCGTGCGCCAACTGGCGGATGCCGAGGCGGCGTGGTCGGTGAAGCTGGTGCGTGATTACGACCCCAGCCTGCCCGATATCGATGGCGATACTGATCGATTGACGCAGTCGCTGTGGAACCTGGTGCGCAACGCGCTCGAGTCCGGCGCCAGCACGGTGTCGCTGCGCACGCGCGCGGAATACAACGTGCTGATCGGCGACGTGCCGCATCGCCTGGTGGTACGCGTGGAGATCGCCGACAACGGCCGCGGCGTGCCGGATGATTTGGCCGAAAGAATTTTCCTGCCGCTGGTATCGGGCCGCGCCGAAGGCACGGGCCTGGGCCTGCCATTGGCGCAACAGGTGGCGCGCGAACACGGCGGTTCGCTCAGCTATCGCTCGCGCCCCGGGCATACGGTATTCACGCTGCTGGTGCCGGTGCCGCTGGCTGACGAGGTGGGCGATGACAGCTGATGCCAGCGCGAAAACGTCGCTGAGCGCACGCGTGTGGGTGGTGGATGACGACCGCGCCGTGCGCTTCGTGCTGGCCGAAGCACTGCGCGAAGCCGGCTACCGCGTGCAAAGTTTCGACAGCGCGAAGGCTGCGCTCGACGCCCTGGACAGCGAAGCCCTGCCCGACCTGGTCTATACCGACGTGCGCATGCCGGGCATGGATGGCCTGGCCTTCCTCGACATCCTGAAGGCGCGCCATCCGCAATTGCCGGTGATCGTGATGTCGGCCTACACCGATATCGCGAGCACGGCAGGCGCCTTCCGCGGCGGCGCGCACGAATTCCTGTCGAAACCTTTTGACCTCGATGATGCCATTGCGTTGGCCGAACGCGCATTGCCGGAAGCCGCGCCGCGCGTGGATGCCATCGTGTCCGAGCGCAATGGCAAGCAGGAATTGATCGGCAGCACAGCGGCGATGCGCGAATTGTTCCGCGCCATCGGCCGGCTGGCGCAGGCGCCAATCGGCGTGTTGATCACTGGCGAGACGGGCACGGGCAAGGAACTGGTGGCGCGCGCGCTGCATCGTGAATCACCACGCGCGGCGAAGCCCTTCGTCGCGTTGAACACCGCGGCCATTCCCGCCGAATTGCTGGAATCGGAACTGTTCGGCCACGAGGCCGGCGCATTCACCGGCGCCCACAAGCGCCATGTCGGCCGCTTCGAGCAAGCCGATGGCGGCAGCCTGTTCCTCGATGAAATCGGCGACATGCCGGCGGCCCTGCAAACGCGCCTTCTGCGCGTACTGGCCGAAGGCGAATTCTTCCGCGTGGGTGGGCGCGAATTGATTCGCGTGGACGTGCGCGTGCTGGCTGCCACCCACCAGGACCTCGACACACTCGTCGCGGAGGGACGCTTCCGCACTGATTTGCTGCATCGGCTGGACGTGGTGCGCCTGAAATTGCCACCGCTGCGCGAGCGAAAGGCCGACATCGGGCTGCTGGCCCATCGTTTTCTGTCCGAGGCTGCGACGCGATTGGGCTCGACGGCCAAAAGCCTGCATCCCGAAGCGATGCATCGCCTGGAACAACACGATTGGCCGGGCAATATCCGCGAGCTGGAAAACCTGTGCTGGCGATTGGCGGCATTGGCGCCGGGCGACACGATTACATTGCGCGACCTGCGCAGCCTGTTCCAGCCCAGCGGATCGGCCGCGGCCTCGGCAGACTGGACGCGGGCGTTGACGATGGCGACCGAGGCGGCGCTGGCGCGTGGTGATCCCGACCTGCACGCGCACCTGCGCGAGCGCTTCGACCAGGTGGTGCTGGATGCGGCCATGCAACACACCGGCGGCCACCGGCAGCAGGCGGCGATCGCGCTCGGCTTGGGTCGCAACACGGTGTCGCGTAAGCTCGGCGCAGGACGCATCAGGAAAAAACCATGACCAGTGAGACTGCCAGGCCAGATGTCACCGTCGCTGTGCGCGAAGCCACGCCGGGCGATGTGTCACTGATGGCGCGCTGGGCCGAAGCGATGGCCTTCGAAACCGAGAACAAGCAGCTCAATCTCGACACCGTGTCGCGCGGTATCAGCATCGGCGTCGGTGATCCGTCGCGCTCGCGCTATTTCATGGCCCAGATCGATGGCGAGCCGGTCGGTACGCTGGCGTTCACCGTAGAGTGGAGTGACTGGCGATGCGCGTGGTGGTGGTGGATCCAGAGCGTGTACGTAGCGCCGGCGCATCGGCGCAAGGGCGTATATCGCGCCTTGTATGCGCACGTGCTGGAACTGGCACGCCAGCAAGACGATGTCTGCGGCATGCGTCTTTATGTCGAGCGCGAGAACAGCAACGCGCAGCGCACCTACGAATTCCTCGGCATGGCCGATTCGGGTTACCGGATGTACGAGGCGGAAACGAACAAGCGCGACAGCTGATCGCGTCGTTTAATTCGACAGCACCGTACGCGGGTCCATGCCGGCAGGGCAATGGTCGAACGTCGCCGGAATACCGTGCGCCTCGAGCAATGCCGCGATCTGCCGCTGCCGCATCTGGAAACGCACGAAGCCGCGCTCGATGCGCGCCGATTCCGCACTGCGCATCGCTTCCGGCTGCAAGGCCAGCCAGGCATCGTCGTCCAGCATGGCAATGCGCGCCTGCCCGTCCACCAGCCGCAGCATCGGTTCCGGCGGATGGTCCAGCCAGCATTCCTGCCCCGGGGAGAGCAGCGCGGTTTCAAGCACCGGCCATAGCGCGCCCAGTCCAACATTTTCGTATTGCATGGCGATCATCGCCGCCAGGTCGTGCACGGTGAGATAGCGCGCGTGTTCGATGGTGGCGCCGAAGGCGTCCTGCGCGAGCAGCGCGCTGTCGGCGCCGGCCATGCCGGTATCGAGCAGTACGGCTTCCAGTTGTTCGCCCACCCGCGCGGCGAGTGACGCCTCGCCACGCAGCACGAAGGGCAGCAAGCGCAGCACGCCGCCGGCGAAGCCGGGGTCGGGCCGCAGGTTGGTTGGCGCGTCGCCGCCGCCGCCGAAGGCGATAACCCGACCGCCATCCGCCCCGGGTGCCTGCGCGACCAGGCGTTCGAGTTCACGGTGCAGGGGCCAGCCCGGGCGCAGCAGCTCGACCGGGTCGAACAAGCCGGCCAGCAAGGCCAGGTCCATCCCGGCGGCCTCGGGCACCAGTTTGGCCAGATCGCGGGACACCAGCGCCGCCAAGGCGCCCGACGTGCCGGCGGCCAGCAGATCGCGGGCCACGCCGGTGCCGGGGGACAGCTCCAGGGCAAATGCGCCGTGGCAGGAAAGGGTCGGGGTCATGGTCTCCATACGCCCGGGTTTGGAATCCCGGGCCAAGGCCACTAAGCTATGGCGGCGCCATTATGCCAGCGCCCCGCAGCGATCTTTCCAAGGACCTTCCATGAGCACCGCACGTCGTGTCGCCATTCTCGGCGGCGTTCGAATCCCCTTCTGCAAGAACAACACCGCCTATTTCGACGTCGGCAACCTGGGCATGTCGATCAAGACGCTGGGCGCGCTGGTGGAGAAATTCGGCCTGCAGGGCGAAGTACTGGGTGAAGTCGCAATGGGCGCGGTGCTCAAGCATTCCTCCGACTGGAACCTAGGCCGCGAAGCCGCGTTGTCGTCCGGCCTGTCGCCTTTGACGCCGGGCATCACCTTGCAGCGCGCCTGCGGTACGGGCCTGGATACGGTGATCATCGTCGCCAACAAGATTGCGCTCGGCCAGATCGAGGTTGGCATTGGCGGCGGATCGGACACGACATCGGACGTGCCGATTGCGGTCAACAAGAAATTGCGTCGCCGCCTGTTGAATCTCAACATGGCGCGCACGTTTGGCCAGCGCCTGTCGGCGGCGGTGAAGGGTTTTTCGTTCTCTGAATTGAAGCCGGAGTTTCCGGGCGTGAGTGAACCGCGCACCGGCAAAAGCATGGGCGAGCATTGCGAAGCGATGGCCAAGGAATGGCAGATCGCGCGCGCGGACCAGGACGAACTTGCCTATCAATCGCACAAGAATGCAGCTGCGGCCTACGAGCGCGGTTTTTTCAAGGACCTGGTGGTTCCGTTCCGCGGCCTGGAGCGCGACGGCATCCTGCGCGCCGATACGTCGATGGAAAAACTCGCCACGCTCAAGCCCGCCTTCGACAAGAGTTCCGGCCAGGGCACGCTCACCGCGGGCAACTCGACCAACCTTTCCGACGGCGCGTCAGCGGCGCTGCTCGCGTCGGAAGACTGGGCGCGCGCGCATGGCAAGGATATCCAGGCGTGGCTGGTGGATGCGCAGGTGGCGGCGGTTGATTTCGAACACGGCGAAGGCCTGTTGATGGCGCCGACCGTGGCAGTGGCGCAAATCCTCAAGCGCAACAACCTGAGCCTGCTCGATTTCGACTTCTATGAAATCCACGAAGCGTTTGCGGCGCAGGTGCTGTGCACGCTGAAGGCCTGGGAGTCGGAGGACTACTGCAAGAACCGGCTTGGACTCGATGGCGCGCTCGGTTCGATCGACCGCAGCAAGTTGAACGTGGTCGGCTCGTCGCTGGCAGTGGGCCATCCGTTCGCCGCTACCGGTGCGCGCATCGTGGCCACGGCGGCGAAGCTGCTGGCCGAGCGTGGCTCGGGTCGCGTGCTGGTGTCGATCTGCACCGCGGGCGGCATGGGCGTGGTTGCCATCATCGAGCGCTGAAGCCTCAGTGCCGCAGGCGCGGCAATCCGTGCTCGTCGCGTTGTTCGGCCACGGCCTCGTCGGCAATGATTTCGCGCAGGCTGCGGTCGCTTAGCGCGCGCGCGGGTTCACCGCGTTGCACGCGCAAGGCATTGGCGTAGCTCGACTGCGCACGCGGCGCATCGTTGCTGGCGGTGTACACATCGCCGAGTTCTTCCCAGGCCTCGCTGCCCGCGCCTTGCGCGATGGCGCGATTGACCACTTCTGCCGCAGCACCGAATTGCTGGCGCGCGCGAAGCAGGCGACCGATGGCCAAGGCGAGCGCGGGGCTGGCTGGATGCGCGGCCAACCACGCTTGTGCGCGATCGAGCCGAAGCTCGTTGCGGGCGGCGGGTAGCAGGCCGAACTGGCGCACCAGCGCTTCGTTCCATTCTCGGTCGATCGCCACTGCGAGGGTGTCGGCGGCCTCGGCTTCCAGTCCCAGCTCACCCGCACGCAAAGAATAAGCGAGCAGTAATTGTTCGTTCTCGCGCAAGCGCCCTGGCAGGCCGAGCCAGCGTTGATGCAGGTCGTCGGCATGTACCGATTGGCGCAGCACGGCCGCTTGCCATCGAAATTCCAGCGCCGCCAGCGCGTCCACGGCAAGGTCGAGTTCATTGCCTGGCTGGGACACACTTGCCAACGCGTCCGACGCGCGGCCGATCAACACCAGTGCTTCGCCGCGCAGCAATTGCCCACGCGGTGGAAGTTGCCGTTTCTCATGCCAGGGTTGCAGCACTTCGATGACCACGTCGGGCCTGGATTGCTCGAGCAGCACGCTGGCCAGTTCGAGCGCGGCGGTCAGTGGGTCGAGTTTTGCCAGCTCCGCCTGCTGGATGGCGGCGCCAAGCAGGTCGCCGCGCCGCAAGGCCGCCTGCCGCGCGGTCAGGCGCGCGACGGTGGCTGATTCATCATCTTCGGCAGCCTTGCCGAGCAAGGCTTCGGCGCGGGTATAGCGCCCCTCGTTCAAGGCCAGCAAGCCATTTACCAGGCGCTTGCGCGCCTGCGTTTGCGCGAGCCGATGCCAGGCGGTGAACGGCAGGCGTAACAAGGTCCACAGCGCCCAAATCCCGAACCAGAGCAGGCCCCAGCAGGCGAGGAAAACGGCCAGGGACTGGAATACCAGGGTCGAACCGTGCCAACGAATAACGACCTGGCCCGGGTCGAGCGAAAATTGTTCCCAGGCAAGCGCGCCAAGCGCAGCGAGCAACAACCACCACAGCAACGTGCGGAAGAAACTCATCGGCTTGCCCGGCGGCTGCGTTGCAGGTCCTGGAGTTGCTGCAAGGTTGATCCGGCTATCGGCAGGTCGTAGCGGAGCGCCAGTGTGCCCAGGCGCTTGAGGCGCGCGCGGCGTTCACGCAGCAGGGCGCTGTCGGGATACAGGCGCTGCAACCAGTTGTCGATATGCCCCAGGCTGCGGCGAAAGGCTGTTTCGTCGGTCTGCGCAAGCGCGCTGCGTGCCAGGGCGAGCTCGAGGCCCATTGCCGCCTTGCCGGTGTCGCGGTCGACCGGGGACAGCAGGTCCTGGTCGCCGCTGCGGCGCACCTGCACCAGCGAGTCGAACAAGCGCTTGATGTTGCCATCCTCGCCGGGCGTCTCGGCGCTCGCCAAGGCTCCGGCGTCAAGCTTGGGCAGCACGGCTTCCAGGGCATCGAGTTCACCCGCGGCTTGGGCGGCCGGGTTGGCGGGAAGCGCGCGCAACGCGCTCAGTTCCTGGGCGATGGTCTGGCGCAGGTCGAGCAAAGCTGGATCACTCTGCGAAGCCAGCACGCCTTCGGCAAGCTCCGTCGCGCGGATGGCGCCGGGCAGGTCACCGGCCAGGCCCAGGCGCTGTTGCGCAAGCGTCAGCAGTAATTCCACTTCATCGAGCCGCAACACCGCCACGCCATCGCGACGCACGCTCGACAGGTCGCGCACGCTGTCTTCGAGCAGGGAAGATCGCTGCGTGTTGGCCAGCACTTCATCGCGCAGCAGGCCGGTTCGGGCGCGGGTGTCGGTCAGCTTCTGGTTGAGCGATTCCTGGCTGCGGCGCAGGCTGCTGATTTCTGCCTCGACCTGCAGCAAGCGGGCATCCAGCGCTTCGGGGCGCAGGTCCACTACATCCTCGCCCACGGCAACGCGCGTATTCCAGGTTCGCCAACCAAGCAAGCCGGCAATCAGCGCGGCGATGGCGAGCAGCACCCACAGGGCAGCGGGCAGCCGGCGGGGCGGAATCGGGGGGGAAGGATCGGGCACGGGCTGGCTCATGTGACGGGTAAACGCAAAAACACGGTAAATGCTACCGGAAGCGAGCCACTCCCACATGACTGGCGAGTGCGGCAACGAGGCTGGATGGCCGGGCATCGCTGGCGCGCAGCACCTGATCAAAGCCCAGGGACCGGGCCAATGCCGCCAGCCGATCACTCGCAACGACGCAGGGGCGGCCGATGAACTGCTTGCGCAACGCCGGAGACAGTGACTGCCACAGGGGATCAAATGCCTCCTGGCTGGTCAGCAACAGGGCGACATTGCCGCGCAATGCGGCCAGCGCGCGCAGGCGAGCCGGCGTGATGGCCAGGGCCTCGCGCCGGTAAACCTCGGCGATGCGCACTTGCGCGCCGCGCGCGCGAAGGCGATTGGCCAGCAGGCCGCGTCCGCTTGGGGCGGTCAGTAAACCGACGTCCTGGCCGCGGACGTCGAGCAAATCGGGATGCGCGAGCAAGGCTTCCGAATCGGATCCGGCCGCGGGAATGCGTACGCCATCGATGCCGCATCGCTTCAAGGCCGCCGCTGATCCGCCGCCAAGCGCGAACCAGCGCTGGCCGCGTCGTTGCGAAATCGGAAGTTGCGCATCAGCGAGCCGAACTGCCGCAGGACTGGATACGATGACCCGCGGACACGCCAGTGCGGCACGCAGTGAGAATCCTGCATCCACGGCTCGCAAGCGCATCGTAGAAAGCGCGAAGGTGCGTGCGCCTTCACGTATTGCAGCGCGCCGTACGCCGGCGTGCTGATTCAAAGGCCGCAGGGAGATGACGTACCATCCCGCCAATCGATTTTCATTGTTGCTTGCGCGCGGCATTTCGCGAGCTTCGCACAAAGACCAAGGACAAGGCCACGCCATGATTGAACTGGCAACACTCGACCGCCATTTCGACGGCATGCCGCCGGTGGCCGCGATGCATATCCGCGCCATTGCCTTCGATGGCGATGGCCTGCTGCTGCATGCGCCGCTGGATGCCAACGTCAACGACAAGCAATGCGCATTCGGCGGCAGCCTGGCCAGCGTGATGACCCTGGCCGGCTGGGGCTGGCTGATGCTGGCGGCCGACCGTGCCGGACTGACATCCGAGGTGTACGTGGCCGACAGCAAGATTGCCTACCTGGCGCCCTTGTACGAGGACCTGCGGGCGCGTGCCTGGTTGCGCCCGGGCCAGGACTGGGCGGCCATCATCCGCACCCTGGGTGAGCGCAAGCGTGCCAGTGCGACGATGCTGGCCGAGGTACGCACCAGCGCCGGCATCGTGGCGACGACGCTGGAAGCGCGCTTCGCGATGAAGCGGATAGAGCCGACCCCCTAGCCAGCCAGGGCCGCCAGCGCCTAAAGTGGGGCATGGACATCATCAAGCGCTGCCTGCTTTGTGCCTGCCTGCTGGTGCTCGCGGCCTGCGGCGGATTGCCGACCACCGGCGTCGCGCGCGACAACATGCTCGCCGATTACGGTGCGGCCATCCGCTGGAATGAATTCGACAAGGCGCAGGACTTCATCGATCCCGCCGTCCGCCAGCAACAGCCGATGTCCGATCTCGAGACGGCACGGCTCAAGCAGATCCAGGTCACCGGCTATGAAGTGAAGCTGCGCGACGTTGCCGCCGATGGCAGCATCGAACAGACGGTCGAAATTCGCGTGGTCAATCGCAACACACAGATCGAGCGGATCGTCAGCGACCGGCAAACCTGGCGTCGCGACGCCACCGGCAAGCGTTACTGGCTGGTAAGCGGCCTGCCCGACTTCAGCGCCCGCTAACCGTGGTGATGGCCCGGCGAAACACTGCGCCGGCCCCCTGGCTGCAATACGTGCCGAAGTTGTTCACGGTGCTGCACCAAGGCTATACGCTGCATGACCTTCGCAAGGATCTGGTTGCCGGATTGACAGTGGCCGTCGTTGCGCTGCCGTTGGCCATGGCGCTGGCCATCGCCAGTGGCGCCGCCCCGGAAAAGGGATTGCACACGGCGATCGTGGCCGGCTTCCTGATTTCTTTCCTCGGTGGTTCGCGGGTGCAGGTCGGCGGGCCGACGGCGGCCTTCATCCCGGTGGTGTTCGTGGTGATCGAGCGCTTCGGCTACGGCGGCATGATCCTGTGCACCCTGCTGGCGGGACTGATCCTGATTGCAGCGGGCCTGCTGCGACTGGGCGTGCTGATGCGCTACATGCCGCAGCCGGTGATCACCGGCTTTACTGCCGGCATTGCAGTGAGCATCTTCACCAGCCAGGTGAAGGACCTGTTCGGCCTGTCGATTGAAAAACTGCCCGGCGCGTTCGTGCCGAAATGGCAGGCCTACGCCGCGAACATGGACAGCATCAATCCCGCCAGCGTGGCGATGGCGCTGGGCTGCCTGGCGGTGATCATCGGTGTGCGTCGTTGGCGGCCGCTATGGCCGGGCTTCCTGATCGCCGTGGTGCTCGGATCGTTGGCCAGCGTGCTGCTGGCGGATGCTGCACTCGCGCATTCGGCGCCGACGATCGGCTCGGTGTTCGGCGCCATTCCCGCGGCCCTGCCCCAGTTCCAATTCCCGCAGATTCCGTTCGAGCGCACCGGCGAGCTGTTGCCTGCCGCGCTGACCCTCGCCTTCCTGGGCGGTGTGGAGTCGCTGTTGTCGGCGGTGGTGGCGGACGGCATGACCGGCGGCCGGCACCGGTCCAATGGCGAGCTGGTGGCGCAGGGCGTGGCCAATTGCGCATCGGCATTGTTTGGCGGCTTGCCGGCCACCGGCGCGATCGCGCGTACGGCGACCAATATCCGCGCCGGCGCGCGCAGTCCGGTCGCCGGCATGGCGCATGCGCTGTTCCTGTTGTTGTTCATGCTGGTGGCCGCGCCCTTGATGGCTTACGTGCCGCTGGCAGCG
>JBBRXD010000008.1:0-24310 GCA_038248775.1 Lysobacterales bacterium
GGCCCACCACATACGCGGACCACGGATGCCTACTGAGAGTGTCGCGAGATCACTCCTGGTATGAATTCGACAGCCACGCGATGTTTGTCAGTGCGTTGAGTCCCCAGTACTCCCCGTAGAAGGGGCTAGCAGCCGAAACGGGCTCGGGGCCCGATCGCAATTGCGGTAAACGACTCGGATTCTCGGTACCCGACCCGTTTCGCACGGGTCTGTGCATCGCTGCACCGTGGTCATGAATCGTTCGGGCCGCTCAGCCCTGCCACACCCGGGCGCGCAACTTGCTGTCGTCGTCAGCCGGGCTCGTTTTTTACGAGTTCAGCGGCAATCAACTTCTTGAATGCTTCGCGAATTGCAATGCGTTCCTTTTCCGTCAATTGGCGACCAACTTTCTTGGAGCCTTCGCCAAGCAGGCGAGAGTCCACCTTGCTGGGAAGCATGCCGGTTCCACTAATGGGAACGATCCGCGCGGGATCGCGTCTTGAGAAGACGATTTCCGCGATTTCTTGAGCAAAGTTCGCAGGTGCGACCCCGCCAACCACTGCCTCGCCCGCGGTCGTCGCGGCGACTTGCACAGAGGCGTCCGGCGAACAGACCGGTCCCACCACGACAGGAATGGGAATCGCAACGGCCACGGCGGGCGGCAGCGCACCGGCGAATTTCTCTACAACGGCATCAGCCCAATGACTTTTGAAATCAACCTCAGCGCGAAGAAACGGCGACGTCGCGTTGCTGGGTCCCATCGACAGCAGGTGAACGCGGATACCTAGGCCCTGCGCCGCAATCACGCCAGGCGTCAGATCGGCGTCGCCCGACAGAACCAAGGCTCCTGAGATGGAGCGAGACTGCGCGAGTCCGATCAGGTCGGTAATGATCAAGCCGTCGACTGCTTTTTGGGCTCCGGCGCCATTGCGGGTCCCAAGGCGCAGCTTGAAATCATCCAATTCCTCAATTGCCAAATGGCTGGCGGCTTTTCCTCCGTTGGGGCCCGGGCCGTCATACCAGTACACGCGGAGCAATTCGGCATTCGGAAATTGAGCCGCGGCCTGAGCCAACACCTCTTGGCGAAGGGAGGGATAGTCCACGACTATGGTTTCGCGGGCGGTTCGAGCGCCGTGAACCACGTGCGTTGCTTGAACCCAAAAATAGCCTGCATCGACAAAAACACCGATCTTGCTCATCTGGCCTCCAGAAAAGCGAAAAGGGCGCAGAAGCGCCCTTTTCTAATAAGATGTCTTTGGGACATCGAGGTAAAGGTGCTTTTGGGGCACCGTCGAGGATTGTGCTATTTGGAGGCTATCTTGTCAAGCCGTTTACCTGATCCTCGCTGAACGCCTGCTAGTTTGGTCCGATCTAACCGGGAAATGCTCGGCTTTGGATTCCGGCTTACTTGGCACTCTGAATCGCCCCGGCTTCTCCGGAGGCTCGTTGGTTTGAGTCACGCCACCATGGCGAGCTCATTGGCTTTTGCATAATAGGCCGCTTCGGCTTCGGCCGGCGGGACATGCCCGATCGAACTCAGCAGTCGGCGGTTGTTGTACCACTCCACCCATTCCAATGTGGCCCATTCCACCGCTTCCCGTGTCCGCCAGGGCCCACCGCGGCGAATCACTTCGGTCTTGTACAAGCCGTTGATCGTCTCGGCCAGGGCGTTGTCGTAGGAATCGCCGACACTGCCCACGGACGGTTCGATACCGGCCTCGGCCAAGCGTTCGCTGTAACGGATCGACAGGTACTGGCTGCCGCGGTCGCTGTGGTGGATCAACGCGTTCTCCCTCGGTCGACGGTCATGCAGCGCCTGCTCCAGGGCGTCGAGCACGAAGTCGGTGTGCGCCGAACTGGACACCCGCCAGCCGACGATGCGGCGGGCATACACGTCGATCACGAAGGCCACGTAAGCGAAGCCCTGCCAGGTGGCCACCAGCGTGAAGTCCGATACCCACAGCGCGTTCGGCCGATCGGCGGTGAACTGGCGTTGCACCCGATCCAGCGGCTTGTCTTCGACCACGTCCGAGTCCAGCCACTTGCGCGGCTTGCCACGTACTGCGCCTTGCAATCCCATCGTTTGCATCAGCCGCTCCACGGTGCAGCGCGCCACCGGTATCGCTTCGCGTCCGAGCTGCCGCCAGACCTTGCGGGCGCCGTACACCCGTCGGTTCTCGCGCCACACCTGCTCGATCTGCGGGCGCAGGGCGGAGTCACGCCGCCACCGATCCGGCAGGCGCGACGGGTCCGCCTGACGGGCTGCGTGTTCGTAGTACGTCGACGGGGCGATCGGCAGAACCTTGCAGATCGACTCGACCCCGTAGATGTCGCGGTGTTCATCGATGAATGCCTTTACGGCCTGAATCGGCGGTCGAGCTCCGCCTGGGCAAAATACGCGGAGGCCTTGCGCAAGATCTCGTTGGCCTGGCGCAGCTCCCGGTTCTCGCGTTCAAGCAGCTTGATGCGCTCGGTCTCGCTGGTCGTG
Source organism: Lysobacterales bacterium (assembly GCA_038248775.1). Classification (GTDB taxonomy): domain Bacteria; phylum Pseudomonadota; class Gammaproteobacteria; order Xanthomonadales; family Xanthomonadaceae; genus Arenimonas. Next base: position 2,468 of record JBBRXD010000008.1, read on the forward strand.
GGTCCGGGCCGCAGGCCACGGTCACGCTCGGCCCGACGCACCCACAGCCGCAGCGTCTCTGGCTTGCAGCCGATCTTGCCGCTGATCGACGTGATCGCCGCCCATTGCGAGCTGTGCTCGCCTTGGTGCTCGAGCACCATCCGGATTGCCCGCTCGCGGACCTCCGGGGAAAACTTCGATGTCCTGTTCATGGCTCCATCCTCTCAAGAGTTGGAGCCTCCGGGAAAGACGGGGCGATTCAAGTCAGCCGTTTTCTAGATTTGAGACGTGTATGTAAATACTATCTGCGGATGGGGCCAAACACAGCAACACCGGCCTGGAACCGACGCTGACGGTAATGCGCGCCGAGGAAGCGGCAACCGGCAACGAACCGTAGCCACCGGATGAATCCGAAGACGCAGCGCCAAACTTGGTGACAAAGCGGGCGTCTGGGCACAGTGACGGGGCATTTTCCCCGTCCGCCCGTGGCAGGTCTCACCTACTCTGCCGTCTGCAAGGTGATGCCCATTCAAGACGGACGGAGATGGATGATGCTAGTCATCGTTGTGCCGCTTCCATCCTGGACTCTTCCGTGTGACACTCAATGCTTACAAACACCCCAATTGCCGATAGTCATGTCTGGCAGGTGTCTGGAAGACCCGAGGGCGGTTCAAGGGGACGGGCGTACCGCACGCAGTTGACTCAGGCACCATGCGGTGCAGAGTTGATATGGCTGCATCAACGGGGTGCCGCGATGGCCGACGTAACGCATCCTCCCGCGACCGGAGTTTCTGCCGGCGCGGCCGGTTGGGAAGAATCTCTTACCGGTCTGGCTGAAAGGCTCTTCGACGGCCTGCTCGAAGCTGTACCGGACGCCGTCGTGATCGTCGATAGAAACGGCATCATCATCCAGATCAACCGGCAAGCCGAGAACCTGTTCGGCTTCCGCCGGGACGAGTTGATCGGCGGTATGGTTGAGGTGCTCATGCCGGAGCGGTTTCGTGGCTCGCACGTCGTCCAGCGCGATGTCTATTCCGCCGACCCACAGCCGCGCGCCATGGACCGCCAACGCGAGCTGATCGGCTTGAGGAAAGACGGCCATGAGTTCCCGATAGACGTGCTGCTCAGTCCCCTGCCGACCAGCGCAGGCATCCTTGTCGCCAGTTCCATTCGCGACATAACGCCGCACCGGCAGCTCGAGAACGAATTGCGCGAGCGAACACGTGATCTGGAAGAGGCCGACCTCCAGAAAGATCACTTTCTGGCCGCGGTCGCTCACGAGTTGCGCTCTCCCCTCGCCGTCCTCACCCAGGTGGCTCACATCCTTCGATCACCCCAAGCTGGAGAAGCGGGCCAGAACTCGGCCTTGGGGGCGCTCGAACGCCAGACTTCAGTCATGGCGCGGCTCGTTGAAGATCTCCTTGACCTTTCCCGCGTCCGCCGAGGCAAAGTCAGTTTGCGCGAGGAGAAGATCGACTTGCGGACCGTGGTCTTGGCCGCCGTGGAGATATGCCATCCGCTCTTCGTCGACCGCAAGCACCAACTGGTGGTAGCGCAGCCTCCAGACCCAGTGTGGATAGTAGGAGACGCAGTCCGGTTGGCCCAGGTGGTGTCCAACCTGCTCAACAACGCAGCAAAGTACACACCCGCCGGTGGCCATATCTGCCTTACGGTGGTCGGGGAGAGCCCGGTGGCTGCGATTCGCGTTCGTGACGACGGCGAAGGCATCCCGCAGGCGCTGCTGTCCCGGGTATTCGACTTGTTCGCCCAAGTCGGATCGCCCCGAGAGCAGGCGGGCGGACTGGGAATCGGTCTGGCCCTCGTGCGGCGCCTGGTTGAGATGCACGGCGGTACGGTCGAGGCATTCAGCGAAGGCCCCGCCAAGGGGAGCGAGTTTGTCGTGCTCCTGCCCTTGCTCTCGATGGAGCCCGATTGACCCATTGGGACACGTGCGCGACGCGTACCCATTCGCTCTTTGATGTGGGACGAACAGCGTGGCTTTATCCAGATCAGCACGAAGGCCCCCGCCCTCTCATGAGAGCCGCACTATTCTGGTGCCGCCGGACAACATTGCGTTACCGGCCGCGAGTGCGGGGGACGCCGCTGCAACAAGCCAGGCAGCACGGCATCGCGTTGTCGCTGCGCGTCAGCGATCGCAGCGGGCAGGATTTCCCGCAGCCCGGCGACGGCCGTATCCGGCTGGCGCAGTGTTTCCAGCAAAGCCCGGGCAACGCGAATGACCGACAGCCCACCGCACAGGCGACCGATGTCACGATCCAGGATGAACGCACGCGAGGACTACGCCCCCATTCCCAGGGCGAGAATCGAACGCGTGCGGCGCAGTAACTTGCGCGCCTGGTGAATGCCTTCATGCAGCTGAGGGGAGGCGCGGCCCAGCTGGCGTTCCGCCGCCAGAAATTCAGCCACGGCGCGGTCGCGCAAATGCAAGCCGATGTCGGTACTGGCCAGGCGTCTACTTTCGCGGGCAGGGGTGTCCGGAAAACGGCCTGCTCGCTTGTCAAGGCTATCGCCCACGGCAGCTCCATGGGAGGCAAAAAAGAAGCTGACTGCGGCCGGCCCGGTTGTCGCTTTCATAGCCGCAGAAATGGGCGAACAGCAGCCCCTGCGCCGGGGAAGCAAGGCTTCCCTGCACACCGCCGGCCACACCTGCGGACACTAGCCAGCGAGTCCACTCTCGGAGAAGCATTGCTGGTTTCTACTTGCCCGGGCCCGGCTTCTCGTCCTGCTTCTTGTTCTTCGGTCGGCGAAGCAGCAGGGACGGGTTGTCCTTGACCTTGGTGACGACCGCATGAACATCGGTCACCACTTTCTTTGTTTCGTCCTCGATTGCCGAGAATTTCTTGACGATCTTGGGCAATTCATCCAGCACCGTATTAAGGCTGCTCTTCCCGGCCGGAATTTCCGGGATTTGGCCGGGCGGTGTAGTCGACACCAGGGACTTCGCCTTGGCAGTGCTGCCACCCAGCTCGATGAAGAACACGCCGGTAATGCCCTTGAGCTTGAGGGTGGCCTTGGTGTCGGTCTTGATTGGCGTGTCTTTTTGCAGGCTGACATCGACTCGCACCTTGCTCGGATCGTCGGCGTCGATGGCCAGGGCTTTGACCGTTCCGACCGGTACGCCGAGGTACTTGACTGGATCACCCATCGATAGTCCGCTGACCGATTCGGAAAAATCGATGCGATACAGCACATCGTCCTTGTTACCGCTCCGGCTCAGCCAGATGAAAAAGAAGGCGATGGCAACGGACAAGCCGATGACGAACAGTCCTTCGAGGAAATAATGCTTATCCGATTCCATGGCTCGATTTCCTTCCGTGCATTGCACCTTGTGCCCGCGGACCGTGCATGAAGTCATGTGTCCACGGATCGCGGGAGTGCGAGAGCTTCTCGATCGTATCGACGGTGATCTTGCCGCCGACCAGGAGTGCGACGCGGTCGCAGACGGTGAACAAGGTGGTCAGGTCGTGGGTAACGATCACCACGGTGATGCCCAGGCCGCGATTGATCTTCAGTATCAACTCGTCGATGCCGCCAGCTGTCAGCGGGTCCAGGTCGGAGGTCGGCTCATCGAGGAACAGCAGTCGTGGATCGAGCGCCAGCGCACGCGCCAGCGCGGCCCGCTTGATCATGCCGCCGGAAAGCTGGGCCGGGAACTTCAACGCGCTATCGGGCGACATCCCGGCCAGCTCGAGCTTCACCGACGCGATCTTCTCCCGGTCCTCGGCCCCAAGCGGGGTGTGTTCGCGCAGCGGCAGCATGACGTTCTGGGCCACCGAGAGCGAGGAAAACAGGGCGCCCTGCTGGAACAGGACGCCGATTTGTGAAGACATCTCGCCAGAGCTCATCGAGGCCACGGGCTTTCCGTTGAGCAGGACCTTGCCGTGGTCGGGGCGATGCAGACCGATCAGCGTCTTGAGCAACACCGACTTGCCCGATCCGGAACCCCCTGCGATACCGAGGATCTCCCCACGCCGGATGTCCAGATCGATCTTGTCGTGGACCAACTGCTTGCCGAACCGGTTGACGATCCCGCGCGCGGAAAGGATGGTGTCCGGGCCTGGCCGACTTCCTGCGCTCATATGTCGATCGTCTCGAACAGGACGGAGAACAGCGCGTCCAGCACGATGACCAGGAAAATGGACTTGACCACGGCACGGGTGGTTTCGCGCCCGACGCTTTCCGCCGAGCCCCTCACCTTCAGGCCGTGCATGCAGGAGACCGTGGCGATGACGAAGGCGAAGATCGGTGCCTTGACCAGCCCGACGAACAGGTCCCAGCGGTCAACCGCCAAGCGCACCCGATCCAGATATTGCATCGGGGCGACATCGAGCAGGTAATGGGAAACGATGGAGCCGCCGAACAGTCCCATCATGTCGGCGAAGAAGGTCAACAGCGGCAGGGTGATGATCAGGCCGATCACCCGCGGGATGACCAGCATTTCCATCGGGCCCAGGCCCATCACCTGGAGCGCATCGATTTCCTCGCGCGACTTCATCACGCCGATTTCGGCAGTGAATGCCGAGCCCGAGCGGCCGGCGACCATGATCGCGGTGACCAGCACGGCCATTTCCCGCAACACCGACACCGACACCAGGTTGATCGTCCAGTCCTCCCCGCCGAACGGTCGCAGCTGCGCCACGCCCTGGAAGGCAAGCACCACGCTGATCATGATCGCCAGCAAGCCGACGATCGGCAGCGCGTTGATTCCTGTTTCCCTGACCTGCCGCGAGATCGATGCGGTTCGCAGCTGGCTGGGATGGATCGCCACATGGGCAAGCGAAGTCAGTGTCCGGCCGACGAAGGTGATGACGTCCAGCGAGTCACGCCAAGCCTGGTCGGTACCCCGGCCAATCTGGGTGACCACCTCACGCCACCGGGGAACCGCCGGAGCTTTGGGCAAGGGCTTGCGTTCAAGACCGTGGACCAGATCAAGCAGTTCCTTGTGTGCCTTGCTGGCGCCGGTCAATTTGACCTTCAGGTCCTGCAGTTCGGCCAGGAACAAGGCGCCCGGCGTATCCAGTCCGCTCAGCTGGCTCAGGTCGAGTTGGCGCGACTTGCCCGATTTCAGCCAACCACCGAGCGCGGTTCTGGCGGCGTCGAGTGACAGGACATCCAGCGCGCCATTCAAGCTTCTCCTATCGCCCTCGCCGTGGACGATGAGCTTATTGGATAGCGGCTTCGGGACAGCTCTAGGCATAGGTTCATCGATGCTGGTGACCGCATCCATGCGCTGCATCCTTGCACCAGAATATGCCACACCGACGCACGTCATGTGCCACGTGCCCGCCAACCGAAGCCCCGGACATCCGTCGTTCATCCAAAGTCGACGAAAAACCGCGGCAAAGGCAAACGCAGTTTGTTTCGAGGAGGCAGATCGAGCAGCAAGCGCGTCTGTTGCGACATCGAGCGAGCCAGGTCTAAACGTTTAACACCAACTGGCTGCACCGGCCGCCGGGGAGTGAAGCAACTCTTTGATATTCGCTTCGATCACGCGATAGCCAACGTTTCCGTAGAGCTTTTGGCGTCCTTCGTTGAGGACGAACGTCGGGCTGCCCTGGACCATCAGCAGCTTCTGGTTACGGTGGTCCGCTTCCAGATCAGCATGGGCGACGCCGCTATCAATTACTTCCTGGACGTCACTCAAAGGTACGCCGACAACTTCCAGGGCGGCCTCCAGCACTGAACGGCTGCTGACATCCTGGCATCGTTCAAAGAACGCCAACCGCAGCTCCTGCAAGACGGCCCGACATTGGCGCGGGTCAACGCGTTGCACTGCCTTCATCAAGATGTGCGCCGGCGTGGACGATGGCGGCCGGATGCGCTGCCAGATGTCGGGATGGAGTTTGACGTGGCTGAACTCCGAGACGGCCTCACGGAGGTGGCTTGCAAATCCCGCATAACCGCCCCGCTCCGCCCATCCGGTGCCAATTTTATGCGCGGTATCTCCGAACACCGAACAAAATCGGTAGTCGATGGAAACCTCTTTGGAGAATTGCTCCGCAACTTCGTCGACGCGTGCTTGCGATATATACGCCCACACACAGAGGACGTCGGAGTAATAGGTCAGTGCAATTTTCAAGACCATCGTCCTCGATTGCAGCGCACGCCTGGCTTTGCAACGGCGCTCGATTTGTCAGGTGCACAAAAAAAGGGGCCGGCAATGCCGGCCCCTCGGGTTCTACTGTTCGCTTGTGCTTACTGCTGGTCGAGATTTTCGAAACCCGGGGCCAAGGTCACGTGGGTGATCCACAGGCCACCGCGGCCATCGGGCGCGGCGTAGGTTTCGGAGAAGTGACCCTTGCGCACCAGCTGGCCCAGGGGCACGTCGCCCGCCATGCCGCTCTGGCCATGGGTCACCGCCGCGGCGAGGCTGGTGCTGTAGGTGTTGTAGCTGTCGGTATGTCCGTAGCTCGCTACGAGCTGGTCGTAATCATGCTGGTTCGGCTTGGTGCTGTTCGGGCTGCTGGAGTAGTCCATGCAGGTACTCTGGCTGGAGCCATCCTCGCTGGTGTGGCCCAGACCGAAGGTGTGCCCGACTTCCTGGCACATCACGTGTGCGGCTTCGTTGGCATCGTTGGCCCAGGTGGACGCGTAGCTGTCGTTCATCTTCGCAGTGCCCTGCGTAATGTGGCTGTTGCTGTCGATATTGATCGAGGCCAGGCCCAGCCAGCCGTTGTTGCCATAGGCGGCATTGCAGACGCGGATCTTGCCAGACACCGCAGTACAACGCTTGCGGTCGCGCGACGTGTTTGCGTACGGCTTCACGTTCAGGTCCAGCTTGGTCGACTGCGACCACTGGCTGGATGCGGCGCCCAGCAACACCGGCCAATTGGCGTTGGTGCCGCCCTGGACGGTGCTGTCGAGGGTCTGCAGGGCGAACGACGCACTGTTGCGCGCCCAGTGGTAGTTGTTCCAGGAGTGGCTCGCCATGGCGACAGCGGAAACGCCGGCAAGGGCGACGACGAGGGCACTCATGAGGACAGTCTTCTTCGAAAGCATGGGCTTGGTTCCTTGGGCGATGGACGGAGCCCGTGCAGGGCGCCGAAGAATGTGGGCGCGTTCACCCCGAAAGTCATGCTGCGCTGCAGCACCCTGCGCAGGGAATCGCAATCGGGCCCCGCGCGCGGACATGGACCAGCCAGTCGCCGCCGCCAGAGACCGGACGGTCTTGTTCATCGCTTCCCGGGGCGCGATGACCAGTGGATGTGCACGATCTTCCAGCCCGCGGCCGACTTGCGCAGCACCATCGTTTCGGTGGACAGCAAAGTGGACTGCTTCCCATGGTCATCGCGCTCGATGATGGTCTCGGTCGCGACCCAGGCCAGCCCATCCGCCGCCCGCGCCCGGCGATAGCGCGGCTGCTGCCGGGCCGCCTGCAGGAAGGCAGCGTCGGCGAGTGCATGTTCGGCCATGTAGGCGTCGCGGTCGCGCTCGGCGCCGCCGCTCTCGAGGATGAGCACCCCGGGATCCAGCAGCGCCTTCGCCGCAGCGATATCGACCGACCGGATCGCCGCCCCGAATGCATCCACGACCTTCACCGCATCGGCGGCGGCAGGATCGATGTCATGCACAAAGACCGGCATGCCCGCGCTGGCAGGCGATATCGCCGCCGTGCCAGGCGACGCAGGTGCTCGCGCTGCGTGGGCCAGCGCATGCGCCGACAGCGCCAGCCCTGCGGCGAATAGCGCGCCGCGTGCACACGTCTTGAGCACCATGTCCAACCTCCTGAGTGGATTTGGCCGCAACCCGGCCAATGGATTATTTGGTCCGGGTGATGCCGGTCAGCACGGACACCAGTTGGTCGTAATTGGCCTGTGTGCCCGCCTTGTCATTGGCATCGCCGGTTTGGTCGAGGCGGTCGGCCAGGGTGGTGACGAACTTGACCTCACCCTGCAGCTTGGTTTGATCCTCGGCGGCCAGCGTGGGCGAGTGCGCTGGCAGCGCCGCGACCAGGTCGCGGATCGCGAATGCATGGTGATGGACCTCGGAGAGGTTTCCGCTGTCGATAGTGGCCTTGAGTTCGGCGCTGTGCGCATCGATGGCGGTCCAGATGCCATCGGCGGTGTCGGGAATCGCCGTGGGCGCGTCCGCAGACTCCGAACCTTCCATCGGCGCCGGAGCTGCGGGCGCCTGCGTGCTGGCCGTCGGCGCCGGGGCGGCGGCCTCGTCGGTGGCCGCTTTGTCTTTGCACGCGGTCAGGCTGCCGATCAGCACGGCCGAAAGCGCGAACGTACGCAGGGAAATTGTTTTCATGGGGATACTCCTGGAAGTGCGGTGGTGGGGAGAGGAGATGTATCAGGGTGCCGCTGATCTGCGCGCAGAGCCAGCCAGCAGGTGGAAATTTCGGGATCGTGTTTGCACGCTGTTCATCCTGTGTCGACCAGCGACCATGCAGGACGGAGCCGGCCGTGCGTCATGTCGCGGGCTCCTGGCGAGGACGCAGCGCCTGCGCTGTGCGGGCCTGGCGACGCTCGCGCCACTGTTCCACGCGGTAGTAGACCGTGGGCACGACCACCATGTTGAGCAGGGTGGCCGTGAACAAGCCGCCCAATACCACCTGCGCCAGCGGCAATTCCAGCTCCTTGCCCACCGGCGACCCGAACATCAGCGGCACCAGGCCAAGCGCCGCGGTTGCAGCCGTCATCAGTACAGGCACCAGCCGGTCGAGCGTTCCCTGCATCACCACCTCATCGAGCGGCCGTCCAGCTTGCCGCAACTGGTTGTAATGGCCGACCAGGATGATGCCGTTGCGTGTGGCGATGCCAAACAGGGTGATGAAACCGATCACCGCGGCGACACTCATGTTTGCCCCTGCCAGGTACAGCGCCACGATTCCGCCAATCATCGCCAGCGGCAGGTTGAACAGCACGATAAATGCCTCGCGGAATGTTCCGAATGCCTTGTAGAGCAACAGCAGCGCGCCAAACAGCGACAACCCGCCCAGGCCCAGCAGGGTGCGGTTGGCCTGCCGCTGGCTCTCGAACTGGCCGCCGTACTCGATGTAGTAGCCCTCGGGCAATTTGAGTTTCGCGGCAATCCGCTGCTGGGTGTCGCCGATCACCGAGCTGAGGTCGCGACCCTGCACGTTGTAGCCGAGCACGATCACGCGATGGACATTCTCGCGACTGATCGAGTACGGCTCGTCGTCCACCCGGATGTCGGCTACCTCGCGAAGCGGGACCTTGGTTCCAGCCGGAGGCCCGAGCGCGGGGGCGTCGACGAAAATATCGCGGATCGTATCCACGGTATCGCGCGCGTCGCTCTGCAGGCGCAGGCTCAGGTCGAAATTGCGGCTGCCCTCGAGCACGCTCGATACCCGCTCGCCGTTCAGGGCCGTATGGATGTCGTCTGCCACCTCCCCCACGTTGATGCCATAGCGTGCGGCCCGCTCGCGGTCGATGTCGATGGTCACCTGCGGCACGCTGATCTGCTGTTCAAGGTTGACGTCCACCGCCCCGGGCACGTCGCGCACGATGCCCTGCGCCTGCAGTCCGAGCGCGTACAGGGTCTGCAGGTTTTCGCCATAGATCTTCACTGCCACCTGCGAGCGAACGCCGGATTGGACTTCGTCCATGCGATGGGCGATGAACTGCCCCACGTTGAACACCACGCCCGGAAACCCGGCAAGGTCGGCACGGATCCGCGCCAGCAGTTCGTCCGCGGGCATGGCCTTGTCCTTGTCGAAATCCAGGCGCACGTCGAACTCGCTGAAGTTGGGCGGTTGCGCGTCTTCGTCGAGATCGGAGCGGCCAGCGCGCTGGTTGATCGACACCACCTGCGGGTACTTCAGCAACACCTCGCGCACCCGTCGGCCAAGCCGCATGGACTCGTCCAGCGAGGTGCCGGGCAAGGTGGTCATGGCGACGATGAAGTTGCCTTCCTTGAACTCGGGCAGGAAGCTGAAACCGAAAAACGGCAGCAAGGCAAGCGCGCCAACCAGTGCCAGGGCCGACAGCCCGGTGACCAGGCCAAAGCTGCGTAGCGCGAACTGCAGGATGCGGGTGAAGCGCGCCTTGATCCAGCGCACGAACCCGGTTTCCTGATCGTGTCCGCCGCCGTGCACCGCCGGTCCCCCTTCCTGCACCGCCGCGGCCGGCGGAGGCGTTGCGGCGTCATCATCCGACCATCGCAGCACCACGCCCACATCCGCCGCTTTCTCCCCGCGCCGCGCAAGCAGCAGGTAACACAGCGCCGGAACCATGGTCACAGCCACCACCAGCGAAGCACTGACCGAAGCAATATAGGCCACGCCCAGCGGGCTGAAGATGCGACCGGCGAGGTCCTGGAGGAAGAAGATCGGGACGAAGATCAGGATGATGATCAGGGTGGCATAGACCACGGAGTTGGTGATTTCGCGCACCGCATCGAACACCACCGGCAGCGTGGCCCGCGGCGTGGCCAGGGCGCGATTGATGCGCAGTCGGTGGACCACGTTTTCCACGGTGATGATGCCGTTGTCCACCACCTCGCCGATGGCGATGGCCAGGCCGCCAAGGGTCATCGAATTGATCCCCACACCGAGCGCGTGCATCACCAGCAGCCCACCGACGAAGGACACCGGCATGGACAGGAAGGTGATGAAGGAGGCGCGCCAGTTCATCAGGAACAGGAACAGCACCGCGATCACGATCAGTGCGCCCTCCAGCAGCGCCACCTCGAGGTTGTGCACCGCGGCCTCGATGAAATTTGCCTGCCGGAACACCTGGGTGTCCATGACCACGCCGGCCGGTAAATGCTCGCGGATGTCGGCCAGCGCCTCCTCCACTTTTCGCGTCGTGGTCAGCGTGTCGGCGCCATAGGCCTTGGAGACGGTGCCGATCACGGCATCGTCGCGGCCAAAGGCGGCGTCACCGCGCTTGATCTCGGCGCCGAATCCTACCTGGGCGATGTTGGCGATGGTGATCGGCACGCCGTTGCGCAGGGTGATCACCGTGTTCCTGATGTCTTCGAGTGAAGTGATCCGGCCCACGCCGCTGACCGTCAGCTCCTGCCCGGGACCCTGCACGAACGCGCCCGGCACGTTGGTGTTTCCCTTCTCCAGGGCCGTGCGTACCTCCTCGATGCTGATCCGGTACGCCTGCATCCGCATCGGATCCATGTTCACCTGGTACTGCTTGACCTCGCCGCCGATGGACACCACCGAGGCAATGCCGCCCAGCGAGAGCAGCCGCGGACCGATTTCCCAGTCCGAATAGGTGCGCAGCTCCTGTGGCGAGAGGGTCTTGCTCACCAGCGCGTACTTCACCAGCCAGCCGACGGCCGAGGTGACCGGCAGCATCACCGGCGGGCTTGCCGTGCTCGGCAACCTGCCGAGCACATTCTGGATCCGCTCGTTGACCAGCTGGCGGTCGAGGTAGATGTCGGTATCGGACTCGAATACCACGACGATCGTCGACAGCCCGACCGAGGTGCGCGAGCGCACGGAGGTGACGCCAGGCGAGCCGTTGATCGCGCTCTCGAGCGGATAGGTGATCAGCGATTCGACGTCCTGCGGCGCCATGCCGGCCGCTTCGGTCTGGATCACCACCTGGGGCGGCGCGAACTCCGGGAATACGTCGACCGGCATGCGCTGCAAGGTAAAGGCGCCGGCGACGAACAGGATCACGGTCAGCGCCAGCACGATCAGCCGATTGCGCAATGCCCAGGCGATGAGATGATTGAACACGCTCAGCCCTCCGCACCCTTGATGGGCGCGCCTCCCGTCAGCCAGACCGTATAGACCTGCCGGTTGCCCTGCGTCACGACTTCATCGCCCGGAACCAGTCCGTCGGTCACCTCGGTATAGGTGTCATCGCTGGTTCCTGTGCTGATCTCGACGCGGGCGAACGATCCCTTCTGGCGCACGAAGACGAATTTCTCGCCGTTGGCTTCGATGATTGCCGCCGTCGGGACGGACAGCGCGGCATCTGCCTGGCGCAGGATCACGCCCACGCGGGCGAACAGGTTCGGCTTGAGCAGGCCCTCGTCATTGGCCAGCTTGACCCAGACCTCCACGGTCCTGCTTTGCGGATCCAGGCTTGGCCCAACAAGGACAATTTTCCCGGAAAAGGTCTTGTCCGCGTAGGCCAACAGCCGCACGTTCGCGACCTGGCCGATTGCAATCTTGCCCAGGTCCTCCTCGTAAACGCGCGCAACGATGTTGACCTGCGAGCCATCGCGGATGTGGAACAGCGTGGTCGCCGGCTCGACGGTCTGGCCGATCGTCGCGGTCGCCTCGTCGATTACCCCGGACATCGGCGCAAGCACATCCACGCTTGGCGGCGGGTCGCCGACCAGGCGTGCTTGCACGCGGGCAAGCTTCTGGCCAGCGCGAACGACCTGACCAACTTGCGCGTAGACCTGGGTCACCTGGCCACTGATGCGGGTGTTGACCTCCGCCTGGCGCCCTGCCACCGGGCGGACTTCGCCATTGAGCCGCAGCACTTCCGAGAGCGGCCGGAAGCCGGCGGCGACCAGCTTGAGGCCGAGGGCGGTTTGCTGGGCGGTGGTCAATTTCACCGGGCCCTTGGCCCCGCCACCGACGGCGATCTGCTCTCCGTGGGCGAAGGCGGTCGGTGCGCCGACAATGCCTGCGGCGACCAGCGAGGCAGCAACGCATGCAGCGAACACCGCCGCGCGATTTGGAAAAAATCGGGTTACGCGATCCATTCGATCAATCCTTCAATGACGGTGTGGAGTTCGCCTGGGCCGACAGGTAATCGCCCGCGGCCGCATGCAGTCGCACCAGCGCCTGCAGGTACTGGTCAAGCGCGGTGAGGTAGGACTTGTCGGCCTCGGCCAATTGACGTTGCGTCTGCATCACCTCGGACACCGGGATCAGCCCCATGCTGTAGCCCTGTCGCGCCAGGAACAGGTTGCGCTCGCCAATCGGGAGCAGGCTTTTCTTGAACTGCGCCAGCGCCGCCTGCAGGCGCGTGGCCTCGGCATGTGCGCCAGCAACTTCGCTGTTCACGTTCAAGTTCAGCGCTTCGACACGGGCTGACGCCTGGTCCCGGTTGGCTTCCGCTTCGGCGATCAGGCCCTGGTTCTTGTTGATCAATGGCAATGGAATGGACAGCGTCAGGCCGATCGCCCGGTCGGTTCCCTGCGGTGGCAAGCCCGAGATCACCTGCTTGTCCTGCGCCACTGACACACCCACAGTCCAGTCCTGCCATCGCATGGATTGGGCCAGGGCGCGTTCGGCTGCCGCGCGGTCAACTGCGAGCAGCGCACCAACGAGGTCCGGGCGCTGGCGCAACGCGTTGCGCTGGAGCTGCGCCAGGCTGGGCAAGGACTCACTCGTCGCGAGCCTGGGCGCAACCAGCAGCGGCGTGTCTGGCGACCGGCCGAGCAGTGCGTTGAGCGACGCCAGCAGTGACTGCTGTTCGCTTTGCGAAACCGAACGCTCCAGCAGCAAACGCTGGATGTCCAGCTGCACGGTATTGACGTCCATCTCCGAAACTTCCGCGGCGTGGAACCGGGCACGCGTGGCCTTGGCCAACCCCTCCTCCGCCGCGATCAAGTCGTCCAGGCCGACAACCCGTTGCATGCCCACCGCGAGGCGGTAATAGCTGCTCGCGACATCGTCAACAAGCAGGCGTTGCGCGTTTGCCACCTCCGCTTCGGCAAGGGCGATGTCGACACGCGCCAGATCCTTCTGTCGCGCCAGGCGCCCCGCTACCGGGAAGTCCTGGCTGACCCCGACCGAGCTGGCATATTGCCCTTCGTTGCCGAACAGGAAGTCGCTTTGCGCGGACAGTTCCAGACTTGGATTGGGCCGCAGTCCCGCCTGCACGAGCCGGGCTCGCGCGATTTCGATCGCGTATGTGGCTGCCTGCAGGTCTTTGTTGTTGCGCAGCGCCAATGCGATCAATTGGGGCAAGCCCGTCGCTGATTCCGATTCGGACGCGAGCGACGCAGCGGCAACGGGTCGCAGCCATGACGCCAAGATGAGCGCGACGACAACCAGGCATGGCCACGCACGGAGACGGTGCGGTCCGTTATGGCTTTTGAATTCTGAGATTGCGGCGCCAGGCCCGGCCCAGCAAAGGCCAGGGCACGAGGCCCTATTCTGGATAGACATCCATGACTCCAACCACTGATGACCGATACCGCTTGCGCGGCGAGCGCCCCTGTCGCCAGGGGAAGAACTCGGGCTCAGGTCAGGCGATGGGAGGTCGCAGGCTGGAACTGCCCGGAGCCGCGACTGCAAACCAGCGAGACGACGCGGAAGCATCGATCGAGGCCATCAGAAGCAATCCGTCCGGAGTGTGGGCAATGAGGGGAGCGAACGCGGTGGCGCAAGCGCCCATGCCGCATCCGCAGGAGCACCGATGGTGACAGCTCTTCCGATCACAGTTCGATCCGGTTCCGAGGGCCAGATGATGTTGATCAGAATTCGAGGACTGCTCCGCGTGGTGATGGGCCCCCGCGTGCTCGTGATGCGGCAAGGCACCCGAACTCTCGACAGCGGACTGTGGGGAATCCAGGCCACCTGCGACCGAAGCCCAACCGGCAATGGGGACGGACAGGCAAAGCAGCAGGATCAAGAGGGTGCGGAAGGCGGACATGCGGCCGCCAGTCTCCCTCAATGCCGGGGCCGGGGCAAGTGAGGCGTGCGCCCTGGACCTGGAGTTGCCTGTGAGCGGGCCGCGCTAGGGTTTGTATCGGCGCACGATGATCAGGATGACAACTGGAACCACGAGCCACTGCAGCAAAGGTGCTACACCGATGCCGGCGATTAGCGGCATCGAGGCCGCGTAAGCCCAAGTCTGCATCAGGTAGACGTTGCGCCATTCGCTGAAGACGGTGTAGCCGATGGTCGAGACCAGCATGACCGTCATCCCCGCCCAGGGCTTCGTATATGGCCAGGCGCGAGAGCGCGTGACGCCGACCGCGACAAGGTATGCGACTGCCATGATCATGCCGTCGCCGACCGTGCAGTGGACTACCGCATAGGCAACGCTGGCACCAGTAGCGGAGAGGTCGTAAAGGCCGAGTTGTGCGAGTTCCCAGGCGAGATTGAAAACAAGCGTGAACACCAGCCAGAGCAACTCATGTGGGTAGACCGGGCTGTCGCGCCATGAAAACTGACGGTTCAATGGCATCAGGAAAGCTTTCCATCCCGGAAAAGCGAGGCGCGTTGGACCAGATGAACCATATGGCCTGCCGCTTGAATCGTCAGCGGGTGACGAGTCACACCGGGCCGCGGAGTGATGTAGGAGGCCATTTCGCGCACCAGATCGACTTGATCGTCCGATGCCGTAGCCAATAACGACGTCATCAGGTTTTCCAATGCGATCAGGCGGCTGTGAAACGCATCCAGTTCGGTGGCACTGGTTCCTTGCGCCGGCCCCCGGTCTTGAATCGGCGTCTCCTCCGGTTGCAGTGCTGGCAGGCCGGCCCCGCCTTCGTTGTCCCACCTGGCCAGCGCTCGTTGACGTTGCAGCGAGTCGACACTGGATTCCGGTTTTTTGCCAGGCATATGCTTGGTTTCCTCAAAGGGAAGGAAAAAGCCGTGCTAATTCGTCATCGATAACCGACGTTCATCACGTAGTCGCGAAGCAAGGTCTCCTCGTCTTTCACTTCACCCAGCAAGCTCTGGAGGACATCGCGCAAGTACAGGATGCCGATCGGCCTGCCCTCCCCGTCGAGCACCGGAATGCACTTCAGGCCACGCGCTTTCATCGCCGTCCAGACATCCTGCAATGACTCATTGGCTCGGCAGGACAGAACCTCCCGCGTCATGATCGTGTCCACCCGGGCTGCGCATCCGCCCGCGCCGCAACGACCAATCTGCGTCACGATGTCGGTCTTGGTGATTACCCCGACTATGCTGCCGGCGTCGTTGCAGACGATAACAAGATCGGTGTGGGGCCGGGACATGACCTCGGCCGCCTCCGTCACAGACGCTGCGGCGCCGATCGTCGCGAGTCGCTCGCGCGCCTGGGGCAAGATCTGGTCGATAAACATGGCTGTGGTCTCCGTCCTGGCGTGCGTCTCGCGCGCTCGGTACCGCAGGATACTCCGCTTGCGCACAACGAATCGCAAATGATGGCGCGCCCCTGAGCTCGGCATCAGCTTAGCGATGCCATTCAGGTGGATCGGAGTGGGCAATAGCGGCTACGACGCGGCAGAACAGGACACGGGAGATTGGCTGCAGGCTTGTGCAATCATCCGGTTTCCGGGTGACCATGCCTGGCGGTGCGGTGCTGTCCAGCCGGCTCGCAAGGAGCCAACGCTAACATGGCACTACACAGGAGGAGGCGATGCGACGCATGTTTCTCTGGTCGGTTTTGGGGTTGCTGTCACTGGTTGCCATCGTCTTCGTCGTCCTGCTGGTCGTAGACCATCTGACTCCGCCGGCGACCGGCGCACCCAGCCATGCGCTGGCGCTGCAACCGGCGCAGACCCAGATCGACCGGGAGTTGGCGCCGCTGCTGGCCGCCCATCCGGGCAAGACCGGCGTTGTGCTTGTAACGGACGGACTGGATGCCTTTGCGACGCGCGCGCTGGCCGCGCGAAAGGCCGGACGCAGTCTCGACCTGCAGTATTACATCTGGCACGACGACATGACCGGCCGCCTGCTCGCGCGCGAGGTGCATGCTGCCGCCCAGCGGGGCGTGCGTGTACGCATCCTGCTCGACGACCTGAATGCCGAAGGCATTGACCCCCAACTGATGGCGCTGGATGCCCATCCGAACATCGAGTTGCGCTTGTACAACCCGTTCCGCAATCGCCAGGGACCGGCACGCCTGCTGGAGATGGTGCATCGCGCCTTCAGCCTCAACTACCGGATGCACAACAAGGCCTGGATCGCCGACGGCCGCGTCGCCATAGTGGGCGGGCGCAATATCGGCGAGGCGTATTTCAGTGCCGATGCCCAGGTGAATTTCCGCGACCTCGACCTTCTGCTCTTCGGGCCGGCCGTGCAACAGGCCAGCACCATCTTCGACGCCTACTGGAATAGCGCAGCAGCCGTCCCCATGGCTGCGTTGAGCCGGAAGAGCCCCGAAATGCTGCGCCAGATGCTCGCCAGCGCGGACATGGGAGCGGTGCAGCCGGCCGCGAAGCATTATCTCGACCGTGTCGCCCAGACCCATGCCGTGCACGATTACTACCAGCGCGCCCTAACTCCACGTTGGAGCGCCGGGGTGAGCGTGGTCGCCGACCCGCCGCTCAAGGGCCGCGACGGCGACCACCGCGGTTGGCTGGTCCATCGACTGGTGGAACTACTGGGCACGGCGCACCACAAGGCGCTCGTGGTGTCGCCCTACTTCGTCCCCGGCGAGGGCGGAACTGCCGTGCTTGAGGCGCTGGCGGACAGGGGAGTCGAAACCGGCGTCATCACTAATTCGCTGGCCGCCACGGACGTACCGGCAGTGCATGGCGGCTATGCGCGCTATCGCGGAACTCTGCTGGAGCATGGCGTGCATCTTTACGAGATCAAGGCCCGCGGGAACACCGGGTCAGCGGGCAACTTCGGCAGCAGCGGCGCAAGCCTGCATACCAAGGCATTCACGGTGGATGATGCGCGCGGATTTGTGGGCTCGTTCAACCTTGATCCGCGCTCGATCGCACTCAACACCGAAATGGGCGTGTTGTTCGATGATCCTGCCATCGCCATCGATGTGCGTAACGAGTACCTGCGTCTGGCCGAGCCCGACATCAGCTACTGGGTTTACCGAACTGCCAGTGGCGAGTTGCGGTGGCTCGATCGCCTCCGGACACCACCGGTGGTGTTGCGACAGGAGCCGGATACCACTGCCTGGCGACGCGGCCTGGTCCGCGTACTCAGCTGGCTGCCGATCGAATCGCAATTGTAGGCAGCGCAGAACCCCCGGGTCTCGCCCGTCGGGCGCCGCGGCGGATCCAGAATCTCAGTTGGTCCGACGCCTCCGTCTCAGTCAATCTCACCCGGAAGGCAGGGAAAAACGCCTCGCCATACGACTCGGAGGCGCGATTGAATCGAACGCAGTAAATGGCCATCCACGATCACCGCTTTCGGTCCGGCCAGTCGCGACCAAGGTGAACCGCGAATAAATCCTTTCGGTGTACGTTTTTGACCGGCGACGCGATGGAGGGCGTTTTCCGAAGTCGGCCAGGCTTCGCGCCTGGTCAACCTCCCATTGGATTCCTGGCTGATTACCGCGCCATCGCTGCTCGATGGGGTTTATTGGCGCTGCCATGCGGCCGGATAAAACTTCCGATGCTGTCTGGAATTGCTTCATTGTCTGACCGTTGGCACGGCATTTGATCTCGATCAACGCAGTCCCCACGGCTGCGGCGCAGGATGCTTTCACGCAAACATGGAGGTTTGCAATGTTGACTCCAGATGCAAGAAGGGTGTTCCGGCCAAGCGTGCCGCCTGCAGTCGCCTTTCACGATTCTGCGCCGGGTCCAAGTCGTTCAGCGCAAGCACTTCGCGCACCTCCCAGCATGGCCGGAATGCTGATGATGTCGATCGCCATCCCGACAATGCCGGCGACCCTCTGCCAGGCCCCAGCACGCCTTGCGGCTACTCGCGCAGCAAAAGAACATCTGTGAACTGCGTGTAACGCGCGATCGTTGGGGCCGCCCCCCCCCCCCGAGCCGCATCACTCAAGGGAGAATTCTCATGTTCCACTTTTACGACGGCTACCACTTCATCGGAATGCACATGCTCTGGTGGTTTTTCTGGATATTCTTCCTGGTGACCATTTTCGGCGTGTACGAACCGGTACGCAGGAATCGCGGAGGAAAGAATGCCTCAGTTGACCACAGCAGCACTGATAAATCTGGTTGACGAACTGTTAAAGGGCCGGCTCCAGTCTCATCCGGAAAGATTGCACGTCATCTGTCTGGGCTCGCTTCGCACTGAAAAGGAAATCATCATGAATGACCATTGCGGACACGGCAATCATGCGCCGGCGAAAGCCGGATCCCCGTCGAAGAACACCACTCCGACCCCGGTGATACCTGACCCGCATGCGGGTCACGATATGGGCAAACCTGAGACGCCTGCAGTTCCAGGTCAGCCTGCCGATAAAAAGTAGGCGGCTTCCGGGTGGCTTGGCGATCGCTGCGGGCTGCCCGGGACTCCCGGGGTTTCCGATCGCCGCGAAGGCGCGCTTGCCTGCCGACGGCGTGGCAATTCTGCACGACAACACAATTAACGAGGCGACGTCATGCAATGGCTCCTGGCAAACTGGATTTGGGTATTGGTCGGCATTGCCTTCATCGGCATGCACATCTTTGGCCATGGCGGACACGGCAGTCACGGCAGTCACGGTAGAAAAAAGCGCTCGCCAGATTCGGGTGGCGCGGAATCAGATGAGACGCCAGAACCCGATATAGACCGGATTGCCGGCGGCCACCGCCACTGATTCCTCCCAGCGCCGTATGGACCCGACGACAACAAACGAGGCAAATGCAATGCTCAATCTTAAAGTAGTGACCTCGTCGCTCGGTAGCTTCACTGCCATCAGCTTCGTTCTGTGTGTCATCTACGGTCTGGTCGTGCCAACCAGCCTGCACATGGGCCGGGCCCTGGAAGTGATATTGCCGGCATTCAAGTGGCTGACCTTGCCCGGATTCCTGCTTGGGCTGGCTGAGAGCTTCCTCTATGGCGTCTATGCCGGCCTGGTCTTCGTTCCGATTTACAACGCCTTCTCCCGCCGCTGGGCGCCCGCAATTCCGGCCCGGAACCATTCTGGTGGCTGATGGGCGGTCCCTGCAGGCAGAGCCGGTTCCAGCCCCGGTAGGGAGCGGATCTTGTCCGCGCACGCCATCGCCCGCTTCCGGAGGTGGAATCATCCGAAGCGGCGGCCTGCGCGGACGCGTGGAGCGGCTTCTGGCATTTGCCGATGTCCGCGTCAATGGCGACCGACCTTGGGACATCTGCGTCCACAACGAAAAGCTGTACGCCCGGGTGATGGCGCACGGCTCGATCGGCTTCGGCGAATCCTATATGGACGGCTGGTGGGACGCGCCCGCCCTCGACGAAGTGATGTCCAGGGTGCTCGGCGCGCGACTGGACGAGCGCGTGCACAACATTTACGACGCATGGGCGGCGCTGAAGGCCAAGCTGATCAACCTGCAGGCCGGGCGGCGCACGTTCGAGGTCGGCAAGCGCCACTATGACCTCGGCAACGAGCTCTACAGCACCATGCTGGGCAAGCGTCTGGTGTACAGCTGCGGGTACTGGCGGCAGGCTGCGGACCTGGACGCAGCCCAGGTAGCCAAGCTCGACCTGGTCTGCCGCAAGCTGATGCTCGAGCCCGGCATGCGCGTGCTCGACATCGGCTGCGGCTGGGGCGAGACGCTGAAGTACATGGCCGAACGCCATGGCGTATCGGGCGTCGGCCTGACAATATCGCGGGAACAGGCCGATTTTGCACGCGAGTTGTGCAAGGGCCTGCCAATCGAGATCCGTCTGCAGGATTACCGGGAGATCGACCAGCGCTTCGATCGCGTGTTCTCGATCGGGATGTTCGAGCACGTCGGGGTGAAGAATTACCGCAGTTACTTCGAAGCGGTGCACCGGTGCCTGACTGGGGACGGATTGTCCCTGCTGCATACCATCGGCAACAACGTCTCCACCGACCGCACCGATCCGTGGATCGACAAGTACATCTTCCCCAACTCGATGCTGCCGTCGGCCGCGCAGATCACGCGCGCCAGCGAGGGCTTGTTCATACTCGAGGACTGGCATAGTTTTGGCAGTGACTACGACCAGACCCTGCAGGCCTGGCGCAGCAACGTCGAGGCCGCGTGGCCTATGCTTCCGGAACGCTACGACGAGCGCTTCCGGCGCATGTGGCGCTATTACCTTGGCGCCAGCATGGCCTCGTTCCGGGTGCACCACTGCCAGCTGTGGCAACTGGTGCTGTCGCCCGCCGGCGTGGCAGGCGGTTATGTCGCACCGCGGTGATCGCCCGCGCGGGCAACCTTGCGGCGATTGACGGGACCCGCCGCCGAACCGGCTTATGGTGTCGCCGCGCCCGTCCCCAAGGGGGCAGCCCGGCGCGCCTGCCTGAAATACAGATAGACCATGAAACTCAGTATCGCCGCGAAGAAGCACCAGACAGAAACCACCGTGGCGACATGGATCACATAGGCCGCAGCAAACGTCAACAACGACAGCGCGCCGAATAACCGGATCATTCGATGACTCGACAGCATGCTGCTTGCGCAAGTCGCGATCAGATACAAAGCCATGAATTGAAGGATGTAGAAATGTGGCGACTCGTAAACGATATGCTGGCCGAGAACCTTGGAGGTCACCGGAAACTGGACAATGAAGTACAGCAGGTAAAGACTGACTGCAACGCCGGCGATCTGGCAAACAGCCAGGGCTTTCCTGCGCCAGGAGACAGTCTCCAGCAAGCCGACCGCGAAGGGTACGAACATGGGCCAGAGGACGTGCGAAAACAACGAATAAACCAGCGTCAGTGTCGCGTTGTCCAGTCGCGTGCCATTTTCGAAGGAAAGCCAGATCAATCCCTCGGTGATCTGCTGGATGCCAAATAAAAGTGGAATCAGCGCGAACGGAACTTCAGCCGGCCGCGAAGTCATTCTGAGAGTGCCGATGCCCGCTGCGGACAAGGCGACGCCAGCGATGAAACTTGCAGATGGAGGGTGTAAGTAGTTTTGTGTAAACGGTCATTTGGCAGGAAACTGTCAGCATCTAGGAGACACGATGACCGTAACCAAGCGTACCAAGCGGGTGAAGCCCGATCCAGAGCTCGTCAAGTTGGCCGACAGCCTGCTGACCAACTACAAGAAACCCGAAGACCTGATCGGCGAGAACGGCCTGCTCAAGCAGTTGACCAAGATGCTGGTGGAGCGCGCCTTGGAAGCCGAGATGGCCGAGCACCTGGGCCA
>JBBRXD010000009.1:0-23240 GCA_038248775.1 Lysobacterales bacterium
AGAGCATCGCGGCCAAGGCCGCTCCCACAAAGGCCGCTCCCACAAGATCAGTGGACTTCGCCCAGTTCGGCCAGAACCTCGGTGGCGTAAGCACCTGGCGCGAGCCGGAATTCAAGCTGCAATGCATCGTCAGCCAACCATTGCCAAGCGAGCTCGTGCACGCGAACGCGCAGCGCGCGGCGTTCCTGGCGCAGTTCCGCCTTCGCGAGCCCCGCCTGCAGGTCTGAGAATGGCGCCAGCGCGGTCTCTTCGATTTCCCGCGCGACATCGCGCGTGCGCAACTCGCCTGCGCCCCACATCGGTCCGGTGGGGTGGATGTCGAGCTGCAATGCGCGGGCGACCAGGGCTTCGCTGGAAGGCTCCGGTCCGAATACGCTTTGCGTTCCATCGAGCATCCAGACCTCGCCTGCCACGCCTTCGCTCCAGTTTCCCGAAGCGATGCGCTGGGCGAGCACGGCGTTGAACAGTTCCGAGCGCGCCGCTGAAAGATAGATCGAGCGTTGTTCACGCCGGACCCGTGCGCCTGCAAACATCCGCCTTGCGGCGTCCACGTTGTCGCCCTCGCGGCCGAACCGCTGCTCGCCGAAAAAGTTGGGGATGCCGTATGTGCGGATCGCTTCCAGCCGCGACTCGATCATCGCGTGATCGCCCTGCACTTCGCGCAACACGAGCACGAATCGATTGCCCGCCAGGGCGCCACGCGACAGCTTCCGGTTGTGCCAGGAATACTCGAGCACGTGCAGGCCTGGCGATTCGAGCAAGGCAATGTCGGGCGAAACCCGCTTGGGAAAATGCACTGAAAACCGCTGGCGGGTCACGGCGTGGCGATCCTTCATGCCGGCGTAGCCGACACCCATCTCGGGGATGCCAGCCCAGGCGGCCAGCGCTTTCGCCGCGAAGGCCGTATTCATGCCGCGCTTTTCAACAGTCAGCAGCAGGTGCTCGCCTGCACCGGTTGCCGCGAATGAAGGGATTTCCTCGACAAAAAAATCCTCCGCCGTGCTGCGGAATCGCGCGGACAAAGTGGCGGCGCCAAACGCGCGTGGATGGCGGCTGGCCGCCGCCCCGCCCACTGCCTCATCGCTCATACCCGTTCCAGCAGCACGACGGCCTGGGCGGCAATGCCTTCGCCACGCCCGGTGAATCCAAGTTTTTCCGTGGTCGTGGCCTTGACACTGACGTGCGACATCGAGACCGACAGGTCGTCTGCCAGGTTCTTGCGCATCGCGTCGCCATGCGGCCCGATCCTTGGCCGCTCGCAGATGACGGTGATGTCGGCGTTGGCGAGTTTCCAGCCATGCTGGTCGATCAGCATTGCGCAATGGCGCAGGAACTGGCGGCTGTCGGCATCCTTCCAGCGTATGTCATCGGGCGGGAAGTGTTGGCCGATGTCGCCCAGTGCGAGTGCGCCGAGCAGCGCATCGCACAGCGCGTGGATGACGACGTCGCCGTCGGAGTGCGCTTCGATGCCGCGGTCGAAATCAATACGCACGCCGCCCAGCATCAAATGGTTGCCCTCGGTGAAGGCATGTACATCAAAACCGCTACCAATCCGCATAGACACCTCGATAGCCATCGCCATGTGGGAGCGGCCTTGGCCGCGAGTCCCGAAAAGCATCGCGGCCGAGGCCGCTCCTACAAATATCGCGGCCGAGGCCGCTCCCACATTGGGCCGCGACTACGGTTTTTTCAGGATGAATTCGGCTAGTGCGAGATCCGCCGGCGTGGTCACCTTGATATTGTCTTCCGAGCCTTCCACCAGGCGCGGCTTCAGGCCGAGCCGTTCCATCGCCATCGCTTCGTCGGTCACTTTCGCGCCGACCCGCATTGCCGCCTGCAAGGCGCGGGTCAATCCGCCGCGCTGGAACATCTGCGGGGTCAGCGCACGCCATAACTGGTCGCGCGATTCGGTCATGCTACTGCGCAACTGGTCGTCGGCGCGCTTGATGGTATCGCGCACCGGTGCGGCAAGAATCGCCCCGATCGGATCGGCCTGGCCGATCGCAATCAGCCGACTCAGGTCTGAACTTCGCAGGCAGGGCCGCGCCGCATCGTGCACCAGCACCCACTGGTCGTCGCTGACGGTGGCAGGCAAGGCCTGCAACGCCGAGAGCACGGAGTCCGCGCGTTCGGTGCCGCCCAGGCAGGTGTAGATGGGCTTGCCCTCCATCTCGCGCCAGCCGGCCCAGAATGGGTCATCGGGCGCCAGCGCCACCATCACCGCATCAATGCCGGGATGGCCGAGCAACGCGCGCAGGCTGTGTTCGATCAGGGTGAGCCCGGCCACCTGCAAGTACTGCTTCGGCGTGCCGCTGCCGAATCGCGAGCCGCGCCCGGCAGCCGGCATGATCGCCCAACTCATGGCGTGGTCTCGATCTTGGCTTCAGCGTCAGCTTTGTCCGACAGCGAATGCGGCTCGACTACGCGGTAAAAAGTCTCACCCGGCTTGACCATGCCCAACTCGCTGCGCGCACGTTCTTCAACCGCGGTCTCGCCCGACTTGAGGTCTTCCACTTCCGCGGTAAGCGCATCGTTTCGCTGCTGCAATCGCGAATTTTCAGCGCGCTGTTCTTCCACCGTATGCTGCAGCGCCTTCGCATCGCGCCAGCCACCTTCGCCCATCCACAGCTTCGCCTGCAGCGCGCCAAGCAACAGCAATAGCGCGAGTACCGGCCACCAGCGGCGCAGCAGTTTGCTCACTTCAACGCTTCAGGCTCACGAACGCATCGCGTCCCGCATAGCGGGCCCGGCTACCGAGGGCTTCCTCGATGCGCAGCAACTGGTTGTACTTGCCGACGCGATCGGTCCGGCACAGGGAACCAGTCTTGATCTGCGTTGCCGTGGTAGCTACCGCGATGTCGGCGATGGTCGTGTCTTCGGTCTCGCCCGATCGATGCGAGATGATCGCCGCGTAGCGATTGGCATCGGCCATCGCAATCGCTTCCAGGGTTTCAGTCAGGGTGCCGATCTGGTTGAGCTTGATCAGGATGGCGTTGGCCACCTTCTTTTCGATGCCTTCGCGGAAGATTTTCGGGTTGGTCACGAACAAGTCGTCGCCAACCAGCTGCACGCTGGTACCGATGCGGTCGGTCAGTAATTTCCAGCCGTGCCAGTCGTTTTCGTCCATGCCGTCTTCGATCGTGATGATCGGATATTGCGCAGCCCAGCCGGCCAGGAAGTCCACCATCTGCTCCGAGGTCAGGCGCTTGCCCTCGCCCACCAGGTTGTATTTTCCGTTCTCGAAAAATTCCGTGCTGGCCACGTCCAGGCCCAGCAGGATGTCTTCGCCTGCAGAGTAACCGGCCTTGCCGATTGCCTCCATGATGGTTTCCAGTGCTTCTTCGTTGGAACGCAGGTCAGGTGCAAAACCGCCCTCGTCGCCGACTGACGTACTCAGGCCGCGGCCCTTCAATACCGACTTCAGCGCATGGAATATTTCAGCGCCGGCACGCAGGGACTCGGCGAAGGAGCTGAAGCCAACCGGCAGTACCATGAATTCCTGCACATCGACGTTGTTGTCGGCATGCGCGCCGCCGTTGATGATGTTCATCATCGGCACGGGCAGCACCACGGCATCCCGATCGCCGGCGAGATGCGCCCAGAGCGGCAGTCCGCGTGAGGCGGCAACCGCGTGCGCATTCGCCAGCGAAACACCAAGCAGCGCATTGGCGCCCAGGCGTGCCTTGTTTTCAGTACCGTCCAGGTTGATCAGGCGGGCATCCAGTCCCTTCTGGTCGTTACCATCGAAACCCAGCAGCGCATCGGCAATGGTGCCGTTGACGTTGCCGACCGCCTTGCGCACGCCCTTGCCCAGGTAGCGGGTCTTGTCGCCATCACGCAGCTCTACGGCCTCCTTCGAACCGGTGGAGGCACCCGAGGGCACGGCGGCACGGCCGATGTGGCCGCTGTCGAGGGTGACCTCGGCTTCAAGCGTGGGATTCCCGCGGCTGTCGAGTATTTCGCGGGCGTGGATCTTGCGGATTGCCATAGTCATTCCTTGCCAATCAATTCAAGTGGGAATTTGCCAAGCTTGCAGCTGCCGGATTTCCGAGCCGCACTAGGCTTCCTCGCCGAAGGCCGACCCGTTGGCTTTCACCACGCTGTCGATGGCCATCAGGGTCTTCAGCAGCGCTTCCATCTTGCCCAGCGGCCAGGCGTTCGGGCCGTCGGAAAGCGCCTTGTCGGGATCCGGATGGGTTTCCATGAAGATGCCGGCGATTCCCACCGCCATCGCCGCGCGCGAAAGCACAGGCACGAATTCGCGCTGGCCGCCGCTCTTGCCGTCCATCCCGCCGGGCAACTGCACCGAGTGGGTAGCGTCAAACACCACAGGGCAGCCGGTATCGCGCATCACCGACAGCGAACGCATGTCGGAAACCAGGTTGTTATAGCCAAAGCTGACACCGCGCTCGCAAGCCATGATCTGCTCGTTGCCCGTAGCCTTGGCCTTGCCGGTGACATGCTTCATTTCCCAGGGCGAAAGGAACTGGCCTTTCTTGATATTGACCGGCTTGCCTACGCTCGCCACTTTCTGGATGAAATCGGTCTGCCGGCAAAGGAAGGCGGGCGTCTGCAGCACGTCCACCACACTCGCCACTTCGTCCATGGGCGTGTATTCGTGCACGTCGGTCAGCACCGGCACGCCAATCTGGCGCCTCACTTCCGCCAGCACTTTCAGGCCTTCGTGCAGGCCCGGGCCACGGAAGCTGGTACCCGATGTACGATTGGCCTTGTCGAAGCTCGACTTGAAGATGAAGGGAATGCCCAGGCGGCTGGTGATTTCCTTCAACTGCCCGGCGACATCGAGTTGCAGCTGCATCGACTCGATCACGCACGGCCCGGCGATCAGGAAAAATGGCTGCTCCAGCCCGACCTCAAACCCGCAAAGCTTCATGACACCGCCCCTGTGGGATTGGCTTGTGTGGGAGCGGCCTTGGCCGCGATCTCTGACGAAGCGGCCTTGGCCGCGATCTCTGACGGGGCGGAGGAGGCATCGCGGCCAAGGCAGCTCCCACTACTGGTGACGCTCCCGCCTTTGGCCTTGTAATCGCGCGCGGCGCGAATGAAGCCAATGAACAGGGGATGCCCGTCGCGCGGCGTGGACAGGAATTCCGGATGCGCCTGGCAGGCAATGAACCAGGGATGGTTCGGCAACTCGATCATTTCAACCAGCAGGTCGTCCATGGACTTGGCGGAGATGATCAAGCCGGCCTCTTCCAGTTGCGCGCGATAACGGTTGTTGAATTCGTAGCGATGGCGATGGCGTTCGGCGACCACGTCCTTGCCATACATTTCGCGGGCCTTGGTGCCGGGCTTCAGGCGGCATTCCTGCAGGCCCAGGCGCATGGTGCCACCCAGGTCGGACTCTTCGGAACGACGTTCCACTTCACCTGTAGCAGTGCGCCACTCGGTGATCAGGCCGATCACCGGGTCCACGCAATCACGATTGTTCTCGGTGGTATTGGCGCCCGGCAATCCTGCCAGGTTTCGCGCAACATCCACTACCGCTGCCTGCATGCCGTAGCAGATGCCGAAGTACGGAATGTTGTTTTCGCGCGCGTGCTGCGCCGTACGCACCTTGCCCTCGAAGCCACGGTCGCCAAAGCCGCCCGGCACCAGGATCGCGTCCACGCCGGCCAATGCGCTGGCGCCCTCCGCTTCGACCTGCTCCGATTCCATCCACTTCAGCCTGACCCGGGTGCGCTGGCGAATCCCGCCGTGGCGCAATGCTTCGGACAGGGATTTGTAGGCATCCTGGTGGTCAACGTACTTGCCGACCACGGCCACCGTCACTTCATCCACTGGGTGTTCGCTGGCATCAACCACCGCCTCCCACTCGGAAAGGTCGGCCGGCTTGACCTTGTCTTCCAGGCGCAGCGCTTCGACCACGATGTCGTCGAGGTGCTGCGCGTGCAGCCATAGCGGAAGCTTGTAGATATTGTCCACGTCCACGCAGGAAATGACCGCACTTTCGTGCACGTTGGTGAACAGGGCAATCTTGCGCCGCTCGCTATCGGGCAACGGCCGTTCGCTACGGCACAGCAGGATGTCGGGCTGGATACCAATGGAGCGGAGCTCTTTCACCGAATGTTGGGTTGGCTTCGTCTTCAATTCACCCGCTGCCGCGATGTAAGGCACCAGCGTCAAGTGCATGAACACCGCTTTCCCCGGACCGCGTTCAGTCCGGATCTGTCGAATCGCCTCAAGGAACGGCAGGGACTCGATGTCGCCGACGGTGCCGCCGATTTCCACCAGGCCCACGTCGTATCCGTCGGTGGCATCGAAGATGCAACGCTTGATCTCGTCGGTGATGTGCGGGATGACCTGCACGGTGCCACCCAGATAGTCGCCGCGACGCTCGCGCCGGATGACGTTTTCGTAGATGCGGCCAGTGCTGACGGAATTCTTGCGGGTCAGCCGGGTGCGGACAAAGCGTTCGTAGTGGCCCAGGTCCAGGTCGGTTTCAGCACCGTCGTCGGTCACGTAGACCTCGCCGTGCTGGAACGGCGACATCGTGCCCGGATCCACGTTGATATAGGGATCGAGCTTCATCATCGTGATGCTCAGGCCCCGGGCCTCGAGGATGGCAGCCAGCGATGCAGCCGCGATGCCCTTGCCAAGCGAGGAGACCACGCCACCTGTAACGAAGATAAGACGAGTCATGGGAAATAGGGGCGCTGGAAAGCCCCATTCTACCGGCTGGATGCGCTGAGGGCGAGCGATGCGTCAAAACAGCGCTGCCGGGACCGCCAGGACAGCAATTCCGGCCAGTGCGAGCGGCTTCCTTGACCCGGACAGCCCGGGTGCGCATCCTGTCGCATCCTCTTATCCAGCCAACTAAATGAGCAGTCGCTACAACGCAGCCGACATCGAAGTCCTTTCCGGCCTGGATCCGGTAAAACGCCGCCCGGGCATGTACACCGACACCACGCGGCCCAACCACCTGGCCCAGGAAGTCATCGACAATTCCATCGACGAAGCTTTGGCTGGCCATGCCCGCTCGGTCGAGGTAAGCCTGTTCGAGGACGGAAGCTGCGAGGTCTCCGATGACGGTCGCGGCATGCCCGTGGACATGCACCCCGAAGAGAAGATGCCCGGCATCGAATTGATCATGACCCGCCTGCACGCGGGCGCTAAGTTCAACAACCGCAACTACACGTTCTCGGGCGGCCTGCATGGCGTCGGCGTCAGCGTGGTGAATGCACTGTCGAAGCGGGTCGAAGTCTTCATCAAGCGCGACGGCAGTGAATACCGGATGGAGTTCCGCGACGGTTTTCGGTCATCGCCGCTGGACACGATCGGCACGGTAGGCAAGCGCAACTCCGGCACCCGTCTGCGCTTCTGGCCGGACCCGAAATATTTCGACACGCCCAAGATCTCGCTGCGCGCCTTGCGCCACCTGTTGCGCGCCAAAGCCGTGCTCTGCCCCGGATTGACCGTGCGCCTGTTCGATGAGGCCAGTGGAGAGCGTAATGAATGGTTTTATGAGAATGGCCTGCTCGACTACCTGTTGGGCGCACTGGACGGCCGTGAACTGCTGCCACCGGAATTGTTCAGCGGAAACCTGTCCAAGGAAAACGAAGTCGTCGACTGGGCCGTAGCCTGGGTGGCCGACGGCGACCTGGTGCAGGAAAGTTACGTCAACCTCATTCCCACCGCGCAGGGCGGTACGCACGTCAATGGCCTGCGGTCGGGATTGACCGACGCGCTGCGCGAGTTCTGCGATTTCCGCAACCTGCTGCCACGCGGCGTGAAGCTCGCGCCCGAGGACGTGTGGGACCGCGTCAGCTACGTGTTGTCGCTGAAGATGACCGACCCGCAGTTCAGCGGCCAGACCAAGGAGCGCCTGAGTTCGCGCCAGGCTGCTGCCTTCATCGAGGGCGCGACCCACGATTCGTTCTCGCTATGGCTCAACCAGCACGTCGACGTCGGCTTGCAGATCGCCCAACTGGCGATTGATCGCGCCACCGTGCGGCTGAAGACTGAAAAGCAGATTGTCCGAAAGAAGATCACCCAAGGCCCTGCCCTGCCCGGCAAGCTGGCCGATTGCACCTCACAGGACCTGTCTCGCACCGAAATTTTCCTGGTGGAAGGCGACTCGGCCGGCGGCAGCGCCAAGCAGGCGCGCGACAAGGATTTCCAGGCGATCCTGCCGCTGCGCGGCAAAATCCTCAATACCTGGGAAGTCGATAGCTCCGGCGTGCTCGCTTCCAACGAAGTGCACGACCTGGCTGTCGCCATCGGCTGCGACCCCGGGGTCGAGGCAATCAACGGGCTGCGCTATGGCAAGGTCATCATCCTGGCCGATGCCGACTCCGACGGTTTGCACATCGCCACGCTGCTTGCGGCCTTGTTCCTCAAGCATTTCCCGTCGCTGGTGCGCGCTGGCAACATCTTCGTGGCGATGCCGCCGCTGTTCCGCGTGGACGTGGGCAAGCAGGTGTTCTACGCGCTGGATGAGGAAGAAAAACGCATCCTGATCGAACGGATCGCCAAGGAAAACATCCGCGGCCAGGTCAACGTGACCCGCTTCAAGGGCCTGGGCGAAATGAATCCTTCGCAGTTGCGTGAATCCACGATCCATCCCGATACGCGCAGGCTCGTTCAGCTCACCATGGACGATCCCGTTGAGACAAAGAGCCTGATGGACATGCTGTTGTCGAAGAAGCGTGCGCCCGATCGCAAGGCATGGCTGGAGACCAAGGGAGACCTGGCTTCTCTCGAGGCCTGATTGCATTAGGCTGTCTGTAACCTGCTTTCCAAACTGGAGAAATGAATGAAGATCAATCCGGGCCCGCGCGTGGCCCTGTCGCTTGCAATTTGCATCACCGCATCCAGCGCGGCCTTCGGCCAGGATGCCGCGAAGCTGTTCGCGAAAGACCCCGAATACCAAGGCGCGACCCTGTCGCCGACCGGCGAATATGTCGCGGTCACCACGCCATTCGAAGACCGGCGCGCCCTGTCGATGATCAAGCTGTCGGGAAACTACGATCGAAGCGTCATCAAGTTCGATATCGGGCCCGATCCTCGCTCTGGCCTGATCGTGGTCCCGCAGCCCTATGCGCCGACCTGGACCGACGACAACCGGATCATGGTCAGCAAGGCCCAGGATTTCGGCAGGTACGGAACCATGATCGCGACCGGCGACATTTACGCCTCCAACGCCGATGGCACCGACCAGACCCAGTTGTTCGGCTATCTGCGTGACCGCGGCAACATCCGCGCGCGCTTCAAGGACGAGGGTTGGCCGATGTTCATCGGGTTGATTCCGGACACCAAGGGCGAAGTCCTGTTCCGGTTCTCCCCGTGGACGACGGGTAACTCGAAGTACAAGACAACGGTGTTCCGGGTCGATACCTATCGTGGGCTGCGCACCCAGGTCGAGAGCTTTGATGATGCGGTGTGGGTGGACGCGGACAACAATGGCAAGATTCGCGTGAACAGCCGGACCGACCTGCAGGAAGTCCAGCATGTCCAGTTTCGGCCGCAGCCCGGATCCGAATGGACGGACGCGCCGGCTGCGCTCGTGGGCAAGTCGTTCGGACTGTGGTGGTTCGACCCCGACAATACCCATGCCTACGCCGAGATCAGCGACAAGGGCGAGCCCGCCAGCCTGTATCGCATTGATATCGCCGCTGGCACGCGCGAGAAACTGGCAGGCAATCCAAACGTCGAGATCACCGGGTATGAGCGCGCTGGCCGGCTCGGCCCGCCGGTCGTGCTCACCTACAGCGCCGGCAAGCCAAAGGTCGAATACCTCGACCCGAACTCGGAGTGGGTCAAGCTGCACGCGGGCCTGATGAAAGCCTTTCCGGGCCAGATGGTGAGTTTCCAAAGCATTACCAAGGATGGCAAAAAGGTCCTGCTGTTCGTCTACAGCGATCGCCACCCCGGTACCTCTTATCTATTCGACCGGAGCACGAACAAGCCAAGCCTTCTGTTCGAGACCCGGTCGTGGATTGATCCAAACAAGATGTCGCCGATGGCGCCGGTGGAGTTCAAGAATCGCGGTGGCGACACCATCTACGGCTTCCTGACCACGCCGCTGGGCCGCACCGGACCGCATCCAATGGTGGTGATGCCCCATGGTGGCCCCTTCGGCGTCAGCGACTATTGGGGTTTCGACAACGACGTACAGTACCTGGCCAGCCTTGGTTACGCCGTCCTGCAGGTGAACTACCGCGGCTCGGGCGCGCGTGGCCGCAACTTCATGGAAGCCACGGATCGGCAATGGGCGACCGGCATTCAGGATGATATCGCCGATGGCGTGAAGCATGTCATCTCGCAAAAACTCGTCGATGCGAACAGGGTTTGTATCTTTGGCATCAGCTTCGGCGGCTACTCGGCGATGATGAATCCGATCCGCAACCCGGGCATGTACAAGTGCGCCATCGGATACGCGGGGGTGTACGACTTGGTAAAGCTTGAATCCATGGACGATGGTTCAAAGCAGATGCGAGCATTCTTCTCGCGTAGCGTGGGCAAGGATGCAGCCGAATTGGCCGCTCAGTCGCCGACTGCCCAGGTCGCGAAGCTTGATGTGCCAATGCTGCTGATCCACGGAAAGTCCGACCAGACGGCGCCGATTGAGCAATACGACGCTGCCGTCGCGGCTCTGAGCCATGCCGGCAAGACCTACGAGACACTGGTCAAGCCCAACGAAGGCCACGGCTTTTACAAGGAGGCCAATCGGGTCGAGGCGTACGAGCGGATGCGCGCCTTCCTGCTCAAATACAACCCGCCGAACTGATCGACATCGCCGGAATATAAAAAGCCCCGCATCCACGGGGCTTTTTATTGGTGGCGCAGCGCCGCTTCCAGCAATTCCTGCAGAACTGGCTGCAATTGCACGGCGCGCGCCTCGTTATAGGCGTAGCTGTCTTCATCCATGTAATTGACTTGCGCCAATTCCAGTTGCACCGCCTCTACGCCATCATCCGGGCGACCGTGGTGGCGCGTGATGTAGCCACCCTTGAAGCGGCCGTTCGCCACCCATCTGTATCGCGACTGCCCGGACAGCACTGCTTCGATCCGCTGCTGCGTCCCGGCCAGGCAACTCGTGCCTGCTGAGGTACCGACGTTCAGATCTGGCAGGCGCCCATCGAACAGGAAGGGAACGCGCGACCGGATCGAATGACCTTCCCAAAGCAGCACGCGTCCGAATCGATCGCGCAGGCGAGCGATTTCGCCGAGAAGCGCATGGTGGTATGGCTGCCAATAATTCCCGATGCGCGAATCGATTTCAGCGGGCGACGGTTCCTGCCCTGGCAAGTAGACCGGGCCACCGTTGAACTGCACGATCGGACATAGGCCAGTCGTGTTCTGCCCAGGGTACAGCGAGACATCGTCGGGCGGGCGATTGAGATCCACCACGTAGCGCGAATAGCGCGGCACGATCATGGAGGCGCCCATTGCCAGCGCGAAGTCGTAGAGCCGGCTGACGTGCCAGTCCGTGTCCGGCGCGGAGCGCGCCGACGCGACCATGGTCGCGGCCAGCGGCGCAGGAATCTCGCTGCCATCATGCGGCAGGCTGATCAACAGGGGCGTCGTGCCGCGATGCAGGCGGAAGGTTTCCATGTCGCCGATTCTACTCAGGCAAAACGGGTCGCGCGGTAGGGCAAGGGATCAATGCAGGTCTCGCGGCCCGTCATCAGGTCCGCGACCAGCCTGCCGGTGGCGGCGCTCATGCCCATGCCCATCATTCCGTGGCCGGTGGCGAGCCAGAGGCCATCGAGCTTCGGCGCCCGTCCTATCAATGGCAGGTCGTCGTAGGTCATTGGCCGCCATCCGAACCATTGTTCGCGCCGTTCCGGCCCCACGGGCTCGCGCAGATAGCGGGTGGCGCCGCGCTCCAGCGCATCAAGGCGCACTGCGTTCAAGCTGCTGTCGTAACCGGAAAACTCCATCGTGCTGCCCAGCCGAAAACCACTTTTCCAGGCCGTGACGCAAACGCTGTGTTCGCGCAAGACCAAGGGCACCGAGGGTGCGACGGCTGGCGGTGGATAGGTCATCGAATAACCCTTTCCGGGCTGGATGGGCAGCGCCAGGCCAACCGACTTGAGCAAGGGCACCGACCAGGGGCCCAGGGCGACCAGCACTTCGCGTCCCAGTCGCGGCCCGCTGGTCGTGTCCACACCCTCGACGCGGCCAGCACTGCTGCGGAAGCCGCGAACTTCGACCTCTTCCTCGATCACGCCGCCCAATGAACGCACCAGCCGCGCAAGTTCGCTGGTGAATCTTTCGGGGCGCAACTGCGCGTCGCCGGGAAAATGCACCGCGCCGGCAAGGCCAGGAAGCAGCGCAGGCTCGATTGACGACAGCGTGCTGCCATCGAGCAGGTTCGATTCGATTCCCATGCTCGCCAACAGCGGCAAGGTGGCGCAATCGCTGTCGAAGGCTTCCTGCGTGGAATAGATGTAACGCAAGCCGCGCGCCTGGAACTCACAGTCGAGCGAATGTTGTTCGACCAATTCCCCGGTCAACCGACGCGACAATTGCAGGAATTCGCCTTTGGCGTGTGCGGTGTGACGCCAGTCGCGATCGTTGCAGCGCGAAGCAAAATGGACCAGCCAGGAGGCAAGCGCGAAGTCCGGCCGCGGCTTCACGTAGAACGGCGCATCCGGCCGCAGCATCGACTTCAAGGCCTTGGCGATCGCGCCCGGGGCTGCCAGTGGCAGCGCGTGGCTGGGCGTGATGGTGCCGCAGTTGCCGTGCGAGGTGCCGCTGCCGATGGAATGCCGTTCCAGCAAACGAACCGAGCGCCCCGCTTGCAGCAGGTTATAGGCGCAAGCGAGGCCGATTACGCCGCCGCCAAGGATCAGGACATCAGGAACAGCTTCACTCATGCCGCCTATTGTAAGGCGGGAAGGTCAATGCGTTGCCGTGCTGGGCGCCGCTGCTTGGGAATTCCCGGCACGTCGCAGCGGCGGAATCTGCCAGTAGGTCATGGCGCGCCACGACCACTCCAGCGGGCCGTAGCGGAATCGGCCCAACCACCACCGGCTAACCAGCATCTGGACGGCGAACACGACGGCCACGAACACAACCTGGCCTGCGCGCGGCACATGTCCCCAATAACCCAGCCCGTAGCCAGAGAAAAACCACATGCCGATGGCGTTGGCGCTGATGTAGTTGGTCAGGGCCATCTGGCCGGCATGGCGCAGCGGCGAAAGCAGCTTCTTGCCCAAGGGTGTGTAGAGAAGGCAGATCAGCAGGGCAACGTAACCGATGCTCAGGGGCATCCTTCCCCATTGGAAAAGCAGCTGCGCCAGGCGGGTGGCCGGCTTGTCCCAATCAGCATTCAGGAAGCTGCTGTTGAGCGACACCGAGGCCAATGTCATCAGCAGTCCGATCGGCAGCGTCGTTATCGCCAGTCGCCGGAACAGCGGCAGGTGTTGCTCGATGCTGCCAATCACGCCGGATCCAACGAACCAGAACCCGATCAGGAACATCGGCAACGCCCCGAAACTCAGGCCTCCGGCGTAGGTCATGTCCTCGATATATTCTTTGGCGCGATAGACGATCGACTCCCAGTAGGTGCCCTTGGTGTAAATCTGGATCTGTTCCTCGCGCGCCTTCTTGCGCTTTGCCTTGTTCTCTGCGCGTTGCGTGGCCTCGTCCTTTTTCTTGTCGGCCGCGGACTTGGGCTTGGACTTGTCGGACTTCGTTTGCCCGGTCTCAGACACTTCGGCTTTCGTCGTGGCGGGCGTGGCCGCGGCGTCCGTCTTCTGGGCCACCTGTTCCTGGGCTGCTGGTTCCTTCGCGATGTCCTTGGGTTTCAACGCGCCGACGCCGGCAACCACCAACATGACGATGAAGGGCAGCGAATACAGGGCCACGCCCCACTTCCAGTAGCGTGATACCGGACCGCGGTTAACGAAGAAAGTCACCAGCAGCGTAACGGCCAGCAATACCGAATACATGCCGAACGGCCCGACCGCATCCTCGCCCGCCGTGAAGTACACAGCCACGCCCGTGGCGATGAAGGACAGCAGCAGGGCCAGGCTGGTCCGCCAACTGTTGGTGGTGATCAGCAACAGGAAGATGGCGGTCACCGCATAGTTGTGCAGGATATCCCCGGTCCAGACCAGCACGTAGTGCGCGGACCCGAACAGGAACAGGCCAATGATGCGCCGGATGTAGGGCATGACGAAGCCGCGCTCCGCACTTTGGGCTCGACCGAGCATGACCGCGAAGCCCATGCCGAACAGCAGGGAGAACATGGTCCAGAACTTGCCTTGCACAAACGTGTAGATCATCCAGCTGGCAAAGTAGTTGATGCCGGTCAGACTCATGTCGACGCCGGTACCGAGCTCCGAGATCGGGCGGCTGAACCACTCGACGTTCATCAGGAAGATGCCGATCAGCGCGAAGCCGCGCACGATGTCGAGGGCGTGGATGCGTTCGCTGGCGGCGATCGGGCTGGTCAGCCCAATGCTGGTGGAACCGTCAGTACTCATGGCGTGATCTCCCCGATCATGCGTGTGCAATTGCGGCAATTTCCGGCTGCGCCTCGCGGCGCATCGGCGGCAGCTGCCAGTAGGTAATGGCGCGCCACAGCCACTCCATTGGGCCATAACGGAACCGTGCCAGCCACCAATGGCAGAACACGACCTGGATCGCGATGACCACGAACACGAACAGCACCTGCTGGGCGCGGCCCATGCCCCAGTTCCCCAGGCCGTAGCCGTAGAAGAACATCGTGCCCAGGATGGAGTGGGTGAGGTAGTTGGTCAGCGCCATGCGACCCAGCGGTGCCAGCACCCTGATGCGCGACAGCACGCCGCCACTGTGCAACATCAACACGATGATGCTGACATAGGCGATACAGGCAGGCAGGTTTCCCAGCATGGTCAGACCCATGGCGATCTGATACGGATCAGCAGCAAGGTTCGGGTTGGATGCCGTGGCAATCGCCTGGCCCAGGAAGCCAAGGCCGAGGCCCAGCGGCAGGCAGTACTGGGCAAGCTTGCGGAACAAGGGCAAATGCTTGCCGGTGTCTTCCATCACGCCCGATCGCACGAACCACGAACCGAGCAGGAACATGCCGACCAGGATCACGCCGAAGCCCGCCTCGCCCGGCAAGCCCTTGGCAAAATCCTTGGCTCGCATCTTCACCGCTTCCAGGTAGGTGCCCTTGGACTCGATCCGGGTCTCTTCGGCGATCCGTTCCTTGTATTCCTTCTGGCTCTTGGCTCGATCCGCCTGCTTCTCGG
Organism: Lysobacterales bacterium; assembly: GCA_038248775.1. Classification (GTDB taxonomy): domain Bacteria; phylum Pseudomonadota; class Gammaproteobacteria; order Xanthomonadales; family Xanthomonadaceae; genus Arenimonas. Next base: position 15,216 of record JBBRXD010000009.1, read on the forward strand.
CATAGATTTCCGCTTCGGATTTCTTCGGCTTGGCTGCAGCCTTTTCGTTCGCCTTCGTCGCTGGCTTGGCATAGGGCTTGGCGGTGCCGGACGCGGCCCGCGTCGAGGCGACAACGGCGGCAGCCGGAGTCACTGCTGGTTCCGCCTTGGGCGGTTTGGGTGGATTGAGGTATTGGGCGATGCCGAACAGCGTCATCATCGTGAAAGGGAACAGGTACATCGCCACGCCCAAACGGCGAGTGCGCGACTCGACCGGTTCGTGGAAGTGGTTGGATGCCCAGGCGATCAGCAGGAATACGCTGCCCATGATGGTCAGCGGAACCTGGGGATCCTTCGGCAGGCCAGGCACGACCCAGAAGACGATGGCGGCAGTCGCAAGCAACAGGCCAATCACGCCGAACACGAAGGAGAACACCAGCACCTTGCCCCCGGCGAAGGTCATGCGGCGCTCGCCGCGCAGGAACATCGCGCCCACCGCCATGAAGCCCAGCCCGAAAACCACCGCGCCCACGGATTCGAGCACCGGCACGAAGGAAAGCCCAAGCAAGGCCACGAATGCGATCGCGATCCAGCGGGCATTTCCGTACAGCAGTATCAGCAAGCCGATGGCGGCCACCGCATAGCTGAAAAGGATGTCGCCGCCCCAGATGAAGACATGGTGCAGGGCACCGAACGCAGCCAGCGCTGCAATCCGGCGCAGGTAGGGACGAAGGAAATTCCGGTCGGCGCGTTCAGCCCGGGTCAGCATGACCGCGAAGCCCATGCCAAACAGGAACGAGAACATGGTCCAGAATTTACCTTGCACGAAGGTGTAGACAAACCATCCGGCCCACCAGTTGGCGCCGGTAGCATCGGCTGGCAGGCCAGTCCCGAGTTCCGACAGGGCGCGGTTGAAGAACTCGATGTTCATCAGGAATATCCCGATCAGCGCGAACCCGCGCACCACATCGAGTGCCTGGATACGTTCGCTGCTCGCGACTGGCGCGGCAAGATCTTGGCTGGCGTCAGTCAGACTGGCGGATGTCATCGTGTTGTCCCCTGATGGATTACGCTTCTGCCATCCCCGGCAGGGCTAGAGACGCCTCGCGGCGCATCGGCGGCAACTGCCAGTAGGTAATGGCGCGCCACAGCCACTCCATTGGGCCATAACGAAAGTTCAAGAGCCACAGCTTGCTGAAAATCAACTGCAGGCCGAACACAACCGCCACGAACAATACCTGCCCCGCCCGCGAAACCTGGCCGAAGTGGCCCAGCCCGTAGCCGTAGAAGTAGGCGCTGGAGATCACCGATGCGCCGAGGTAGTTGGTCAGTGCCATCTGGCCGGCATGCCGCAACGGCGACAGGATGCGTGCACCCCAGGTCGTGGCCAGCAGGCAGACCAGCCCCGACACATAGCCGAGCGTCAGCGGCAGCGCGCCGATCTCGAACAGCAGGCGCGAAAACATCACCGAAGGTTCCCGGTTATTGCCGGGGATGAAGGACGGATGCAGCAATACGCTTGCCAGCGTAATCGCCAGGCCCGTGGGCAAGGACCACGCGAGCAATCGCCGGAATACCGGCAGGTTTTCCCGGACATTGGTCATCACGCCGGAACGGATGAACCAGAAACCGATCAGGAACAATGAAAGCGCCATCATGCCGCCGCCTGCCATCTGCGGCAGTTCGCCCTTGTATTCCTTGGCGCGATGTCGCACCGATTCCAGATAGGTGCCGGTGGTGTACAGCTCGACTTCGGCCTTGCGGTCCTTCACCCGCTCGGCCAGCCTCTCAGTGCGCTGCTTTTGTTGCTCCGCACTCATCTCGGGCTTCATCGCCGGAATGGTCACCGTGCCCAGCAGGTAAAGCAGGATCCCGAGAAAGGGCACCAGGAACAGTGCGGCGCCGAACTTGTAGTAGCGCGAGATGGCGCCGCGATTGAGGTAGAACATGAAAACGGCAAGCAGTGCCAGCACAACGCAATTCATTGCCATGTTTTCAGATGTCGAACCGAGCGCCAGGGCCGCAGCCGCAGCGGCGGCCACCATACCGACCATTTTGTACCAGCGATCAATTTCGGTCTTGAAGACAACCACGCCGGCAAGCGATGCCAGTGCGAGGAACAAACCGGTGGTCCACCACGAGTCAGAGCCCGAGGCGAACCCCACGGCGGCGGTGGACAGCAGGATCGCGAACCAGGCCTTCCAGCTCCGCGTCACTATCAGCAGCAAGGCCAGCGCGGTCACCGCATAGTTGTGCAGGATGTCGCCGGTCCAGATCATCACGAAGTGTGCGCTGCCGAACAGGAACAAGCCGATGATGCGGCGCAGGTATGGCGTCACGAATACGCGATTGTTGTCTTCGGCGCGGGTCAGCATCACGGCAAAACCCATGCCAAACAACAACGAGAACATCGTCCAGAACTTTCCCTGCACAAATGTGTAGATGAACCAACTGGCGAAATAGCTCAGCCCCGTCTGGCTCAAGTCCACGCCGGTTCCCAGGTCGGTGATCGGCCGGGTGAACCACTCGACATTCATCAGGAAGATGCCGATCAGCGCAACGCCGCGGATGACATCGAGCGCCTGGATGCGCTCGCGCACCGTGATGGGCGCCAGTTCGCGCGAGGCGGCTGGGTATTGCGGATCGGGCCTCATGTGTTTCCCCTGTGATGACGGGATGAATTAGGCGCCCGGCCCGAAACGGGCGCCATGTGTCATAGGTCTTTCCCCCCTAAGGCACAGGTAGTGTCTGCGGTAGTGTGACCCATGCCTCGCAAAGGTGAACGGCGCGAAATAATGCTGTACTGCAACATGAATGCTTGTTTTATCTCCACCTGCCTTTGCCATTAAGCGAAATCCGTCACACTTACGGCCAATTATTGCGCTGCGACATGACGAAAGATTGGCGACGGCGCACGTTCTGCGGGCTCCAACATTGGACGGTCGGCACAATCGCGTGCCTCCGTCATTTCGCAACCCACTCGCTTAGGGGATTTCAATGTCGTTGACTCCGAAAATTCTGTCGTTCGCCGTGATGATGGCTCTCGCAGGCGCCGCCTCGGCCGCCAATACCAACAGCCCGGCCGTCGGCCGCGCCCTTGGCCTGCTGCAAACCCACGGCTCGGCTGTCCGCGCCTCCGCCAATGACAACTTCCTCGCCCGCGACGTCATCGTCGATGCCGATGGCACCGAGCATGTCCGCTTCGACCGCACGCATGCCGGCCTGCGTGTGATCGGCGGCGACATTGTCGTCCACTCCAAGGGCGGCCAGTTCAAGTCGGCTTCGCTGACCCAGTCCGCTTCCTTGAACGTCAACACCCGCGCCAACGTCAATGCCAGCGACGCGATCATCAACGCCGGCGCCGAGTTCGGCAGCAACTTCATCGGCACCCCGACCAGCTCGCTGGTGGTTTACGCCCGCGGCAACGGCGTTGCCAAGCTCGCCTGGCAGGTCGGCTTCGCTGGCGCTGACAATGCCGGCGGCCCGGTCGACTCGACCTACATCGTCAGTGCCGTCAACGGCAAGGTGCTCGACCGCTGGAGCAACATCGAGACCGGCAAGCCGGGCGGCGGCACCACCACCACATGCAGCAACCCGACTGCTGCCTCAGGCACTGGCAATACCCTGTACTCCGGTGCCAACCTGGTACTGGGCACCACCAGCTGTGGTGGCGGCACTTCCTTCCAGTTGAAGGACCTCGGTCGCGGCGGCGGCTACACCACGAACCTGGCCAACGGTACCCGGGGCACCGGCACCCTCTTCAGCGGTACCGATAACATCTGGGGTAACGGCTCGGCGTCCAACGTCGAGACCGCCGCTGCCGATGCCCATTTCGGCATCGCTGCGACCTGGGACTACTTCAAGAATGTTCATGGCCGCAACGGCATCGACGGTCTCGGCACCGGCGCCTTGAGCAAGGTCCATTACGGCCGCAACTACGTCAACGCCTTCTGGTCCGACAGTTGCTACTGCATGACCTTCGGCGATGGCGACGGCGTCACCTACGGACCGTTGGTCAACCTTGACGTGGCCGGCCACGAGATGACCCACGGCGTCACCAGCCGCACCGCCAAGCTGACCTACTCCGGCGAGTCCGGCGGCCTCAATGAATCGACCTCCGACATCTTCGGTACCATGGTCGAGTTCGCAGTCAACAGCCCGTCCGACGTGCCCGATTACCTGATCGGCGAAGAGTTGTACATCAGCAACCCGGGCAACGCCAAGGCGTTCCGCTACATGTACAACCCGGCCCTGGAAGGCGCCGGACGTTCGGTGAACTGCTGGTATTCCGGCGTTGGTACGCTGGATGTGCACTTCTCTTCCGGCCCGGGTAACCACTTCTTCTACCTGCTGGCGGAAGGATCCGGTGCCAAGACCTTCAGCAACGGCACCATCACCTCGCCGACCTGCAACGGTTCCAGCGTGGCTGGCATCGGTCGCGCTGCGGCCCAGTCGATCTATTACCGCGCACTGACCGTGTACATGACCTCCAGCACCAACTATGCCGGAGCCCGCGCTGCCACCTTGAGCGCGGCCACCGACCTGTACGGTGCCGGTTCGGCCAATTACAACGGCGTCGCCGCCGCTTGGGCCGCTGTCAACGTCAACTGATTCAAGGCTTAAGCAGTAAACCGGAACGGCCCGCGAAAGCGGGCCGTTTCTCATGGCCGGGTCATCCCGCCAAATCAGTGTTGGGCACCACCCTCACCATGTACGTGCTTGTGGCTGATCTCTTCGGCGCTCGCTTCGCGCACGTCCAGGATCTCCACGTCGAAGCTGAGCGTCTTGCCCGCCATGGGATGGTTCAAGTCCACGTCCACCACGCTGATGCCGACCTTCTTCACCGTCATCGCACGCTGGCCCTGGGCGGTGGGCAACACGACCTGCATGCCCGGCACCAGCTTGGCGCCCTTGAAGTGCTTGCGCGGCACGCGTTGCTCCATGCCCTCGCGGCGCTCACCGTAGGCTTCCGCGGGGCTGATGGTTACTTCAAAGGTCTCGCCGGCTTCGCGGCCCTTCATGGCCGACTCCAGGCCACCGATGATGTTGCCATGGCCGATCAGCACGCTTAGCGGCTCGATCTGCCGCGAGGACTCGATCTGGCCCTTGCCGGCCTCGGACACGTTGTAGTGGAAACGGACGACACTGTTGTCTTCGATCTTCATTTGGTTTCCGGGATGGGGCAAACTCGCCCGTGATGACAGGCGCGCATTATCCGCAGGCGAGGGCCCGTGCGCCAGTTCGGCGTCGTCCGGGGCGCTTGCTGCGCTTGATCCCGCTGTTGGCGGCGCTTGTGGCCTGCTCCTCTTCCCCTGGCCAACCCGGCGACCCGGGCGCCCGATCTGCCCGCAGCTACGGCCAGGCGACCGCAGATAGCCGGCGAGCCAACGAAGTGCTTGTTCGCGCCATCAGCCTGGTGGGCACGCCCTACCGCTATGGCGGCAATACACCCGCCGGCGGATTCGATTGCAGTGGCCTGGTGGGCTACGTGTTCCTGGATGCGGCAGGCCTGCGATTGCCGCGCAGCACCGCTCAATTGATGGACTTGCGGTCACGACGCGTCGCGCGCGGCGACTTGCAGCCCGGCGACCTGGTGTTGTTCACGCCTGCAGGTGGCGGGCATGTCGGTATCTATGTCGGCGAAGGTCGCTTCGTGCATGCGCCCAGCAGCGGTGGCACGGTGCGCATGGACAAGCTCGACACCCCTTATTGGGCGCGAGCGTATGCCGGTGCGAAACGCGTCCTGGACTGAGCGACGCGCTACGCGAGTTGGCCGGGCGCTTACTTGGCCGAGACGGTGAAGTCGCCGTATTGCTTCAGCTGCTCGGTGATGGCCGCCTGATCGCCGACGACGATGATCGATTGCGACTCGGGCGAGAAGTATTTCTTGCCCATGTCGCGCACCTGTTCGGCGCTGACTTTCTGGATCATCGGCACGAACTGACCGAGGAAATCGGACGGCAGCCCGATCAGCCAGTTGCTGGCCAGCGTGCCGGCGACCGACGCCTGCAGCTGGTTGCTGATCAGGTAGCCGCCAGCAACATAGCGCTTGTTCATGTTGATTTCCTCTTCGGGAACCAGGTCGGTACCGAAGCGGCGATATTCGTCGAAGTATTCCTTCAGCGCCGCGCCGGTCACTGCGTTGCGCACATCTGCGCCGCCAACGATGCCGCCACCGTTGCGATAGTTGCGGGCGCCTGCCGACGCGCCGTAGGTGTAGCCCTTGTCCTCGCGCAGGTTCTGGTTGATGCGGCTGCTGAAGCCACCGCCCAGGATGGTGCTGGCGAGGCGAAGCGGCACATAGTCGGGCGAGGTGGCAGCAATGCCAGGGCGACCGAGTCGCAGCGTCGACTGCACGCTGCCGGGACGCTCCAGCAACAGTCGCACGGGCTTGGCCGTCGTTGCGGCAGCTACGGGTTCGGCCAGCGCCGATCCTGCTGCCTTCCACCCGCCAAACGCGGCGTCAGCCATCTTCATGGCGTCTGCTTCGCTGATGCGGCCGGTGATCACCAGCAGGGCGCGATCAGGACGGAAGCGCTTGCCGTGTTCGGCCTTCATCAGTTCCACCGACATCGAATTGATCGAGTCGGCGGTTGGCTGGGTGTGGCCGTACGGATGGTCACCGTATACCGCTTGCGCCATCGCGCGATCGGCGCGAAAGGCTGGCGTGGCTTCCGCCACTTTCAGCGACTGCAGGGAATTGGCCTTGGCCAGCTGCACTTCATTGGCCGGGAACGAAGGCTGTCGGGTGATCTCGGCCAGCAAGTCCAGCATCGGCGCGGCGTTGGACGCCAACGCGTTGCCATACATCTTTACGCCGTCATAGCCGGCACTGGCACCCACCGATCCGCCGAGGGACTGCGCGGTTTCGGCGATGGCGCGCGAATCGCGCTTGTCGGTGCCTTCGCTCAACAATCCGGCGAACAGGCTGGCGAAACCGGGATGCGCGGCATCGTCGGCAGCCAGGCCCGCGCCGCGCACGGCGAGTACGAAATCAACGCGTGGCAATCCGTTGCGTGGCACCACCCATACTTCCATGCCGTTCGCGAGCTTCTTTTTCGCGATCTGCGGCACGGGAATGGGCTTGTCCTGCCCGTAGGCCGGCAGGTCAGCCGGAAGCTTCGCATTTGCGCCAGCATAGGCAGTGGTGGACGCCGCCAGCGACATCGCGATGGCCAGCATCAGTTTGTTCATCGATGCAATCCTCATTTCTTGTCTCCTGCGGCCGGGGCAGCGGCAGCGGCGGGCGGGACCGGCTTGCGGTCGATGACGGTACGGTTGGCTTTGGTCAGGTAGGTGCGCGCGGTGCGCTGCACATCTTCGGAAGTAACGGCCTCGATCCAACCGGGAATCTGGTTGGCAACCTTGGCATCGCCCCAAAGAGTCTGAAGCTTGGCCAGGGTATCGGCTCGGTCCATGAAGCTTTCCAGGCCGTTGTACCAGTCTGCAAGCATGCGGGTCTTCACGCGCTTGAGGGTGGCATCGTCAACGCCCTTGTCGACGACCTTGGCGATTTCCTCGTCCATCGCCGCCAGCAACGCATCAGCGCTGCCGTTGGGCTTGTACAAGGCAAACACGGTGTAAAGGGTCGGGCCGTCGTATTCCCACGGGCTGGTCAGTCCGTACAACGAATCGACGTTCAGCGCCATTTCGCGGCCCTTCACCAGGCCCTGGTAGAACAGGGACGCGTCGCCACCGGCAAGCAGTTCACCCAGCACCGCCATCGGCGCCTGGTCCTTGCTGCCACGGTCGGGCATTTTCCATCCCGCCGCTATAGCCGGCACCTGCGCCAACGCATCACTTTGCTCGATGCGCTTCTCGGCAGTGTTCAAGCCTTCGGAAAAATCGCTGGCCGCGGGCGTCGGACGCGTGGCAATGCCACCGAAATATTTCTCGGCCAGGGCAAATGCCTGTTTCGGCGTGACGTCGCCGGCGATGGACAGCACGGCGTTGTTCGGGCCGTAGTAGTCGCGATGGAAATTGCGCACGTCTTCCAGGCGGGCGCCTTCCAGGTCCTCGAAGCTGCCGTAGCCGTCGTGGTTGTTC
>JBBRXD010000010.1:0-20551 GCA_038248775.1 Lysobacterales bacterium
ACTTCGCGGATCTCGTCGTCGATTTCCTCGTTGCTGGCACCATCGAAACCAGGAACCAGGTCGCCGACCATGCCAGTGAAAACAGTAGCGGGCACGCTGGCTGCGGGCGCCAGGTTGAAGGCCGGCATCGCAGGCGAAGCGTCGGCAGGCGTTTCGGTCGGCATCGCAGGCGCTTGCGGCGCGGGTGACTGCGTTTGCGATGCGGCCGAAGCGGGCTGCGGCGCGGCCGTGGCGGGCGCAGGAGCCCTGGAAATCGGCGTTGGCGCAGCAGTCGGCGCTGCCGAGCGGTTTTCCGCCGACAACGGCCAGTAGCCGAGCGAGGTCAGGCTCTGCCTGGCCACTTCAAGGATCTGATCACGATTGGGACGGCGATCGCGGAGGGCCTCGAGAAAATATTCCAGGCTTGCCAGCGCATCGGCCAGGCGATCCATCTGCTGGCCGCTGGGCACGTGCTTGCGGCGCAGCAATTCGTTGTCAGTGAATTGGCGCACGCCCACCAGGTAGTCGGCGGGCAGCGGCAGGTTGAGGATGCGCAGCGCGCCGGAAACTTCGCTCAAAAGACGCGGCACTTCCACCAGTTGCCGGTGGTCCCAATGCGTTTCGACGAACCCGACGAAACATTGCCGGGCTTGCGAGAAATTGACGATCGCTTCCTTCACCAATACTTCAAGCAGGCGCCGCGATTCATTACTGGTGCCGGTCGCCGTATCGGCGGAAACTTCGGTGCCTTCCTTGCCCAGGCGTTCCACCTGGTCGTCGAGCGCAGCTTCCACGTACAGCAAGGCACCGGCGATATCGAGCAGGGTTTCCTCGTCATCGCGGCGCTGGCCACTGATGACGTCGGTGATGGCGCTGCGCTGGTCTTGGACTACGCGGCGCGGAACCGAAAGGCCCAGCATGCCGAGCGTGTCGGCGACGCGGTCGAGGGCTTCCACCTGTGCGTTGAGGTCGGCCGGCTTGGCGCCGGGCGTGCGCAGGTGCAGGTCAAGCGAATCCTTTACCCGCAGCAGGTCTTCCTTGATCGCAACGGCGACGGTCTCGAGCAGGGCGCGGTTGTTGCCCGACAGGCTGCCGCGCGCGTGCGCGAGTTCGGCTTCGCTCGGTTCACCGCCGCTGAGCCCGAAGACTTTACGAATCTCGCGGATGCGGCCGACATCGCTGCCTTCGTGCGCGACGAAATAAAGAAGTTGCTTGGTCAACTCGATCGGCGGATCGCTGCGGAACGCGGCGTCGCCGCCTTCGGCCAGCCGCTTTATTTCGCGCTCGACCTTGGCCAGCGCCTGCTTGAGCGGATTGCTGATCGGGAAGGCGTTCTTGCCCAGGGCGTCCAGCGTGCCAGCCGCCACCCAGAACAGGCGACGCGCAGGTTCTGCCGCGGTAATCGGCACCAGCTGCTCGCACACATCGGTCAGGTCGCGAATGGTGGCAGCGCTGTTGTCGTCCTTCAGCCAGCGCAACAGCGCCCCTTGGAACAAGCCACGCAAGGCTTCCGCGCGACGGGTGAGTTCAGCCTGCTCCAACGGAACGCCGGGGCCCTGCGCCGATGGCGGCAAGGGACGCGACAGATCCGGCGAAAACAGCACGCTTTCGTTGAGGCCCTTTTCGCCGCGCGACTCGCGCAGTTGGTTGAGCAAAGGCAGCAATACGATCGGGATATCACGATGGCCGCTTTGCAGGCGCTCCAGGTAATCTGGCAGCTGTACGATGCCTTGCATCAGCACCGCGTAGGCGTTGTCGCGGTTCTCGACCTTGCCATCGACCAGCGCGCGCGACAGCTGCTCCATTTCCTCGGCAACCATCGCCGCACCGTACAGCTCGACCATTCGCAGCGTGCCCTGGACCTGGTGCAACAGGTCCGAGCAGGTGCGCAGCTCGGCCGGGCTCTCGCCTTCCTCCACGTAGTTCTGCAAGGCGTTTCGCGCCTGCCGCAGCGTCTCGTCGAGCTCGGGCTTGACCCAGGTAAGCGTGGTGAAATCGATGTTCTCGTGCAGCCTCATGCAGAGGTCCTGTAGTTACCCGGGCGCGAATCGCTGCGCCCGTGACTAGCCATTGCCATTCGAATCCGTGCCGATCAGAGCACGGGCAGTTTGAAGTCGGCCACCGACCGACGCAGGTCGGCAGCGAGCTGCGCCAGGTTTCCAATGGACTCGGCCGTCTGGTTTGCACCCTGCGAGGTTTGCGTGGTGATTTCCTGAATCACCGACATGGTCGCGGTGATGTTGGTTGCCGCCACAGACTGCTGGCGTGCCGCGGTCGAGATGTTCTGGATCAGGTCTGCCAAGTCAGTGGAGACCTTTTCAATCTCGCCCAGCGCCAGGCCCGCGTCCTCGGCCAGTCGTGCACCGGCCACCACTTCCGCGGTGGTCTGTTCCATCGACGACACCGCTTCGTTGGTATCGCTTTGAATGGTCTGCACCAGCGTTTCAATTCGCTTGGTCGCGTTGGATGCGCGTTCTGCCAGTCGTTGCACTTCGTCGGCCACCACCGCGAAGCCTCGACCTGCTTCACCGGCGGATGCCGCCTGGATCGCGGCGTTAAGTGCCAGGATGTTGGTCTGTTCGGCGATGTCGTTGATCAGTTCCACGATCGAGCCGATTTCCTGCGAGCTTTCACCCAGTCGCTTGATTCGTTTCGAGGTTTCCTGGATCTGGTCACGGATGTTGTCCATGCCTTGAATCGTCTGGCGCACGACTTCGGCGCCTTTTGCCGCGATCTGCACTGATCGTTGCGCCACGTCGGCCGACTCGGCCGAGTTGCGTGACACCTGGTCAATGCTCGATGCCACGTCCTTGATCTGCGCCGATGCCGAGGTGATCTGCTGCGCCTGGTGTTCCGCGGCTTCGGCCAGGTGCATCGCCGTCGCCTGGGTTTCCTGGGCGGCCGCTGCTACCTGCACCGCAGTTTCGTTAATGGTCGATACCAGGGATCGCAGCGCCTCGATGGCGAAGTTGATGGAGTCTGCGATGGCGCCGGTGATTTCCTCGGTAACCGTTGCCTTTACCGTCAAGTCGCCTTCTGCCAGCGAACCCATTTCGTCCAGCAGCCGCAAAATGGCTTCCTGGTTGCGCTGGTTTATTTCCTTGGTACTGGTCAGGGCGCGCTTGTCGTTGGCGCGGATGAACAGGTACAGGCCGGCGATGGCGAGCAACGCCAGTGCCGCGGAACCCATCGCCCAAAGGTTGTTCGGGAAGAAGCGCTTCAGGCTGGAACCGAACGTCGCGTACAAGGCCTGGCTGTCTTCAAGCAGCACGTTGGAATCACCGGAGATCGCGGCCGAGGCTTCCTGCACCTCGAACAAGTCGGTGGACGCCTGCAGGATGGAATCCATTTCCTTCAGCGAATCGGCGTACAGCTTGTCCACCGCGTTCACCGCGTCCAGCGCGGCGGTACTGGTGACGCGGGCGACACCCATCTCGGCGTTGCCGTCCTTGAGGCCGGCCAGCACCTGTCCGAACACCGCGCTATCGCGCGAGAGCGCATCGGCGGCGGTAATGGCGCGGTCGCCACCGGCCAGGATTTCCGTTACACGGCGGGACATACGGTCGGCCAGCACGATCTGGCGGTTGGCCAGGTTGATCTGCGATGCCGGCGCGCCGGCATCGGACATGGCGCGCACCACTTCGTCGAGTCGGGCGGAAATCTGCGGAATGCGTGAGCTGAACGCATTCGCAGTGTCGCTCAGGTTGACGATCTGTTCCTGGCTCTTGCTGATGCGGTCGGCATCGGTCGCCATCTTGGTCCAGATGGTATTGACGCGCTTGAGCGCGCTGCTGACGCCCGGCTCGCGGACGCTGCCCTCGTAACCGGGTACGCCGCTGCCGCCCTTGCGAAGCGCGTTGACGATGACGCCGCCGCGGTCCTTGGTGGCCTTGAATTCCTCGAAGGATTCGGCGTTACCGCCTTCGACCGCCTCACGCGAGTATTTTGCCAGCTGCTGCGAAAGCACCTGCAGTTCCGCGGTCAGTGCGCGGGCTTCGTTTTCCTGGTTCGACAGGTAGCTGGCGTACAGGAAGTTGGCCACGAAGATCGCGGCTGCGATACCCAGGACCGCCAACCAGACCCGAAAGCCGTAGTTGGATACCCGACCGGTTAATGAACTGGCTTTCGTGCTCATGAATGGACCCACCCTCAAAGAAAAACAAAGACCGCCTAAATGGTGGCCTGCCGAAATTCAGGCGTACGTGTCAGCGCCTGCATGCTGAACACCGCCCAGGACGTATCTGCCAGGCGATAGACCTGGCTGACGAAATGGCCATAACGGCCTTCGTTTTCACCGGCCATCTCGGCCCGGTGCGAATCATTGAAGGTGCGCTGGCCGAACAATTCGTCGATCAGCACGGCCACGTTGCCGCCGCTTTGCCGCACCACCAGCATGCGCTGGCCGTCATGCAAGACGGTGCGCTCGCCTTCCAGGAACTGCTTGAGGTCGACCACCGGCAGCAAGGTTCCGCGCACGTTGGCAACGCCCAGCATCCAGGCCTGGGCACCGGGCACCGGGGTAACCGGTGGCATCGGCAGGATTTCCATCACCTCGTCGAAGGACGACACCACGCGGTGTTGGCCGAGCCGGAAACCGATTCCGCGCCAATGGCCCGCCGCTTCAATCGACTCCGGGCGGCCGGCGACGTGCGCCAGGGATCGCGTCTCGACATCGAGCAGCGTGTCGAAGGAGGAAACCCGGCGGGAGTGGTTGGGCTTGGCCATGGCGAGCTCAGGCAATCGCCACGAAGTTGCGGATTGCCGACAACAGCTCGTCGCGGGTGAAGGGCTTGGTGAGGTACTGGTCCGAGCCAACGATGCGACCCCGGGCCTTGTCGAACAACCCGTCCTTCGAGGACAGCATGATCACGGGCGTGCCCTTGAACATCTGGTTGTTCTTGATCAAGGCGCAGGTCTGGTAGCCATCGAGGCGCGGCATCATGATGTCGACGAAAATGATCTGCGGCTGGTGGTCGGCGATCTTGGCAAGCGCCTCGAAACCGTCAGTCGCGGTCACGACATCACAGCCTTCCTTCTTGAGCAGCGATTCCGCCGTCCGGCGAATGGTCTTCGAGTCGTCAATGACCATCACCCTCAAGCCGCTGAGATTGCTTTGTTCCATCTGTTTCCCCGGTTCGTGGCCTTCTGGCACGCCTGATGACAGCGTTTGGCCATCTAGCTTATATCCCAGCGTAGCGCGGAAGTGTCAAGCATCATGCGGTTATGCGCTACTTTCCGTGACCCCCTGCACGTTGTAACGGCGGCCCTGCTAGGCTAGCGCGCAGGACTTCACTTTATGCGGAAACAACATGAATTTGCATGTCGCCGTAGTCATGGACCCGATCGCAAAGATCAAGATTGCGAAGGACTCGACATTTGCGATGATGCTCGAGGCCCAGCGCCGCGGCCATCAGCTCAATTATGTCGTTCCCGGCAGCCTTGCCGTGGTCAACGGCCAGGCAGTCGGGCAACTCGCATCGCTTGCAGTACAAGATGACTCCGGCGGCTGGTACAGATTGGCCACACCGCAACTGCGGCCGCTGTCTGAAATGGACGTGGTGTTGATGCGGACCGATCCACCGGTGGACTCAGCCTACCTGCACGACAGCATCATCCTGGGGATGGCCCGGGATGAAGGTGTGCTGGTGGTGAACGACCCCCAGGGCCTGCGCGACCTGAACGAAAAACTGGCAGCCTTGCTGTTCCCGGACTGCTGCCCACCGAGCGTGGTCAGTCGCGACGCCTCGACACTGCGCGAATTCATCGCAAGCCACGGCCACTGCGTCCTGAAGCCGCTGGACGGCATGGGCGGGCGCTCGATCTTCATGGTTCGCGATGGCGACCCCAACATCAACGTGATCCTGGAGACCCTCACCGGCGACGGCACGACCCTGGCCATGGCCCAACGCTATCTGCCGGAAATCGCCCAGGGCGACAAGCGCATCCTGCTGATCGAGGGCGAGCCGGTGCCCTATTGCCTGGCGCGAATCCCGCAGGGCACCGAGTTCCGGGGCAACCTGGCCGCCGGCGGCCGGGGCGAGGGCCGCCCGCTGACCGACCGGGACCGCTGGATTGCCGCCCGGGTTGGCCCTGAATTGCGCCGCCGGGGAATGATCTTCGTCGGTCTGGACGTGATCGGCGACTACCTGACCGAGGTCAACGTGACCAGCCCAACCTGCATCCGCGAACTGGACCTGCAGTTCGGACTGAACATCGCCGGCACGCTTTTCGATGCCATCGAGGCCCGCCGGCAACGTCGGCATTGACGTGAAAGCGGCAGCGCCCTCGACCCCTGCTCCCCTTTTGCCACCGGCGGCCGTGCCCCGGCCAAGGATTGGATCGTCCGAGCGGCTCAGCGCGACCCTCGCATTTTCGCTGATCGTGTTCGGCGTGATCATCCTGGGCGTCGGCTTCAGCCGGGACGATGCGGCGCCGGTGGTACCGACCCTGGATGTCATCCTGACCCAGACTTCCACGCCCGACCCGCCCAAGCAGGCCGATTTCATTGCCCAGTCCAACAACCAGGGTGGCGGCAACAGCGACCGCGCCCAGCGCCCGCGCGAGGACCAGGTGGCGCAGGTGCCAAAGAACCAGGTCGGCGTCGCCCCGCAACCGCTGACGGCCCAGGTGCCACCGCCTGCCCCGGATCCGCGGCGGCGCATGCTGACCACGGTCGCGCCCAGCCCGACCCACGTGATGGCCCCGGAAGACCAGGCCAACAGCGAACCGCGGCCGCTGCCCACCGGGCGCGAACTGATGGAACAGAGCGCGGAGATGGCCCGACTGGCGGCCGAGATCGACATCCGTAGTGCGCTTTACGCAAAGCGGCCGAAGAAGAAATTCATCACCGCCAGCACGCAGGAGTATGAATACGCGTCCTACATGCGCGCCTGGGTTGCCAGGGTCGAACGGGTCGGCAACCTCAATTACCCGATCGAGGCTCAGCGGCAGGGCCTGAGCGGCCGGCTGATCCTGACAGTGTCGGTGGGGCGCAACGGCGAGGTGGAGGGCGTGCTGGTGAACAAGAGCAGCGGCAAGAAAGTGCTCGACCAGGCGGCGGTGAAGGCTGTGCAGTTATCAAGCCCGTTCGCGCCGCTGCCGCAGACCAGCGAGGACATCGACATCCTCGACATCACCCGCACCTGGGACTACAAGAACGGCAACGTCGATACGCGCTAACTGCGCGTCACGGCGATTTCAGTCCAGCGACGTCAGCCCAGCAGCGCGTGCAGGACCGCCATGCGAATGGCCACGCCGTTTCCGACCTGCTGCAGGATCGCCGATTGCGGGCCATCAGCCACCTCGTCGGAAATTTCCACGCCGCGATTCATCGGGCCCGGGTGCATAACCACGGCGTCGGCCGCGGCCAGCCCGAGGCGGCGCGCGTCGAGTCCGTAGTCGGCGAAATAGGATTCCATCGACGGTACAAGCCCCTCCTCCATGCGCTCGCGCTGCAGGCGCAGCATCATTACCGCATCCACGCGGAAAAGGGCTTCATCGAGCGATTCGATCACGCGGCAACCGTCCAGCGTCGCGTCGTCGGGCAGCAGGGATGCGGGGGCGCAGACGCGGATTTCGCCGGCGCCCAGCGTGCGCAAGGCATGCAGGTCGGAACGCGCGACACGCGAGTGGCGGACATCGCCGACGATCAATACCTTCAATTGCGAAAAATCCGGACCCTTGCGCTGGCGTAAGGTCAGCATATCGAGCAAGCCCTGGGTCGGATGCGCATTGCGGCCATCGCCAGCATTGATGAAGCTGGTTTCCGGGCGCGCGCCCGCGACCAGTTCGGCCACCGCGCCATCGTCGGCATGGCGCACCACGAAACAATCCACGCCCATGGCTTCGAGTGTACGCATCGTGTCGAGCGCGGTCTCGCCCTTCCTTGTGGACGAAGCACGCACGTCGAAGGCCAGCACGTCCGCGCCCAGGCGGGTGGCCGCCAGGTGGAACGAGCCGCGCGTTCGGGTCGAGGGTTCGAAGAACAAGGTGCAGACCGTGCGCCCCGCCAGTCGATCGCGAAGCCCGGTGCCCGACATCGACTGCGGCACCATCGCTTCGGCCGCATCAAGCAGGGTCTCGAGCATCGATGCCGGCAGGCCCTCCAGCGTAAGCAGGTGTTGGAGCCGGCCATCGAGGCTGCGTTGCGAAACGGGTACAGGTGCGGGGTTCATGATCGATCCGGGGCAAGGGTGATTCGGGAATGTGGTTCGGCCAACCAGCGCTCGAGGATGATCGCCGCGGCGGTCGCGTCGAGTTGAGATGCCTGGTGTCGCTTTCGTTGGCCACTGGCGCGGCCCTGGGCGAAGCGCTGCGCGGCTTCGATTGAGCTGGTGCGCTCGTCCACCTGCTCGACGGGGAGTTGATAGCGATCAACGAGGGCTTGGGCGAACTTGCGCGCCATCTTGCGGATTGGCTGCTCGCCGCCATCCAGGGTCGCGGGGTCACCAACCACCAGCTGGTTGGGCTGCCATTCGCGCATCCATCGGTCCAGCGTCGGCCAGTCGGGGCCGGTGTCGCGCATGTCCAGCACGCCCAGTTCGCGCGCGCTGTTGGAAATGGTGTTGCCCACCGCTACGCCGATGCGGCGCGCCCCAACATCGAAGGCCAGCAGCGTGAGTGCCTGCAGTGCCGCCATCAGGCATGCCCCACGGTGTCGGACATCCCCGAGATATCAATGCCCAGCGACCGCGCCGCGGCCTGCCAGCGCAGCTCCAGCGGCGTGTCGAAAAAGATCGCCGGGTCGGCGGGCACGGTCAGCCAGGCATTCTGCGAAATCTCCTGCTCCAGCTGGCCGGCGGACCAGCCCGCGTAGCCCAGGGTCATCAGGAAGTTCGCCGGACCTTCGCCCTTGGCCATCTGTTCCAGGATTTCGCGCGAGGTGCTGACGGCGAGACCGTGGCCGAATCGCAGCGTGGACCCGAAGTCGCGCGGATCGTCGTGCAATATGAACCCGCGGCCAGGCTGAACCGGGCCACCGACCAGCACCGCCTGGCGCGAAAGTGCCGGTGCCGCATCATCGATATCCATCTGTTTCAACACCTCGCCCAGCGTGTATTCGGACAGGTGGTTGATGACCAGGCCCATGGCGCCGTGTTCGTCGTGCTGGCAGACCAGGGTGACGCCGCGGACAAAATGGGGATCGGCCAGGGATGGCATGGCGATCAGGAAATGGTCGGCCAGGTATTGCGAGGCTTGCATGACTCGTATTGTAACGCCGCAGCCGGGGCAACGCCCCGCGTGGAGGCCCACCGCGCTAACATCCGGTCCTCGCCTCCGGAGTGCCGCCATGCGCCAACGCCTGATTACCACCGCCCTGTGCTGCCTGCTGATCAGTTCGGCTGCTGGCTGCAAGCGCGACGAAGCACCCGCGCCGACCGCCCCGGCGGCATCCGCGGCCACGGCCCCCGCGTCCTACGCCAGCGAGCGCCTCGCACAGTATGTTCGCGTGCCACTGACCGCCGACCTGTCGGCCTTCGACGCGGACGACAAGAAGATGCTGGCCTTGTTGGTACAGGCCAGCGACCTGATGAACGCCCTGTACTGGCAGCAGACCTGGCCTGACCGCGAGGGGCTGCTGGCCAAGGCCGGCGATGCCGATACCCAGCGTCTGGTCGAGCTCAACTACGGTCCCTGGGACCGGCTGAACGACGACAAGCCTTTTGTTGATGGCGTCGGCGTCCGCCCGGAAGGACTGAATTTCTATCCGCCCGGCATGACCAAGGACGAGTTCGCTGCCGCCGAACTTCCAGAAAAGACCAGCTGGTACACGCTGCTGCGCCGCGATGCCGAGGGCAAACTGGTCACCGTGCCCTTCCATGTCGCCTACCAGGACGACTTGGCCAAGGCCGCCGCGCTGCTGCGGCAGGCCGCGCCGCTGAGCAAGGACACGGCCTTCGGCAACTACCTGACGATGCGCGCCGACGCGCTGCTGACTGACGACTTCCAGACCAGCGACATGGCCTGGATGGACATGAAGACCAATCCCGTGGACATCGTGATCGGTCCGATCGAAACCTACGAAGACCGCCTGTTCGGCTACAAGGCCAGCTACGAGGGCCTGGTGCTGATCAAGGACATCGCCTGGAGCGAGAAACTCGCGCGCTTCGCAAAACTGTTGCCGGAGATGCAGCGCGGGCTGCCGGTTGCTGACAAATACAAGGCCGAGCGCCCGGGTTCGGATGCCGACCTCAATGCCTACAACGTGATCTTCTATGGCGGCAGCGCCAATACCGGCGCCAAGACCATCGCCATCAACCTGCCCAACGACGAGCAGGTGCAATTGAAGAAAGGCACGCGCCGCCTGCAACTGGAAAACGTGATGCGCGCCAAGTTCGACAACATCCTCACCCCGATCGCGAAGGTCCTGATTGCCGAGGACCAGTTGAAGAACGTGACCTTCGATGCGTTCTTCGAAGACACCATGTTCCATGAAGTGGCCCATGGCCTCGGCATCAAGAACACCCTTGATGGCAAGGGCACGGTGACCCAGGCGTTGAAGGAATACGCGAGCAGCTTCGAGGAAGGCAAGGCTGACGTGCTCGGCCTGTACCTGATCACCGCGCTCAGCGAGCGTGGCGACCTGGACAAGGCCAAGCTGATGGATGGCTACGTGACCTTCCTGGCCGGCATCATGCGCAGCGTGCGCTTCGGCGCGGGCGACGCACACGGCAAGGCGAACATGGTCCGCTTCCACTTCTTCGAAAAACAAGGCGCCTTCAGCCGCGATCCCGGCACCGGCCGCTATCGCGTGGAGTTCGACAAGATGAAGGTGGCGATGAACGCGTTGTCGGAGCGCCTGCTCACCATCCAGGGTGATGGCGACTACGCAGCGGCCAAGCAGATGACCGACACGATGGGCGTGATCAGCCCGGAACTGGCCGCCGACCTGAAGCGGCTGGAAACGGCGAAGATTCCGGTGGACGTGTACTTCGAACAGGGCCTGGACGTGCTGGGTCTTGCCAAAGTCGAGCCGACCCCGTGAGGCGCGCGGCAGTCGCATTGATCTGCAGCGGCGTGTTGGTGCTGTCGGCCTGCGGCCGGGCGCCGGAGTCCGCGCAGGCCAGCGCAACAGCTACGACCGGCGCGACAACCGACGCGGCGGCCAACCCCAACGCGATGCCCCCGCCGCCCATGGAAACAGCGCCGGCCGCGACGGCTCCGGCTGATGCCATCGAGCAGCGCGTGCGTGGCAACGGCGTGATGGGCAAGGACGGTTACGGCATCACACTCTGCGGCGAGTCCAGCCAGCGCATCGTGGACTTCGGGCCGGGGGCGGCAGCCGTGCTCGATACTTTCCTCAAGGGCGGCGCGCGCGAGTTTTTCATCGATGCCTGGGCCACTCCCGGCACCGACGACCGGCTGGCCGTCACCCGCATCGAACGCATCTATACTGAAGGCCCAGGTTGCGATGAGCCGCTGAGCAGCGCGGCCCTCGTCGCGCGCGGCACCGAACCGTTCTGGTCGGTACGATCCGGACCGGATGGCGTTATCCTGGAACGGCCCGGCGTGGCGCCTGTCACAGGCCCATTCACAGGTGTCATCGATGCCGAGGGCGGCCATCGCATCGAAAGCGAAACCCCCGCTGGAAAATTGATTGTGCAGCTGACATCCGTGCCGTGCAGCGACGGCATGTCGGATTCGATTTATGGCTGGACGGCCAAGGCATCACTACGCAACGAAGAGTGGTCAGGCTGCGCCTTCGCCGGCCTACCCGCCCCCCAGGATTGATCGCACACTGTGGGAGCGGCCTAGGCCGCGAATCGCCATTCAACGAATCCCCAATCAACGAACCTCCGCAATCTCCACCCCATCCATGCCCTGCGACAGGCTGCGCGCATCACCGCCCTGGGCCAGCTTGATCTTCAGGCGCACTTCGTTTTGCGAGTCAGCGAAACGCAGCGCGTCCTCGTAGCTGATCTCGCCTTCCTGGTAGAGCTCGAACAGGGACTGGTCGAAGGTCTTCATGCCCAGTTCGCCGGACTCCTTCATCAGGTCTTTGAGCTTGTGGATTTCGCCGTCGCGGATGTAGTCGGACATCAGCGGCGTACCGAGCAGCACTTCCATCGCCACGCGGCGCGCCTTGCCATCCGGGGTCGGAATCAATTGCTGAGCGACGATGCCCTTGAGGTTCATCGACAAGTCCATCAGCAACTGGTTGCGGCGTTCTTCCGGGAAGAAGTTGATCATGCGGTCCATCGCCTGGTTGGCGTTGTTGGCATGCAGGGTGCACAGCACCAGATGGCCGGTTTCAGCGAAGGCGATCGCATGGTCCATGCCCTCGCGGGTGCGGATTTCGCCGATCATGATCACGTCAGGCGCTTGGCGCAGGGTGTTGCGCAGAGCCGCTTCCCAACTGTCGGTATCAATGCCGATCTCGCGCTGGGTGATGATGCAGCCCTCGTGCTTGTGCACGAACTCGATCGGGTCCTCGATGGTGATGATATGCCCGGAGGAATTCATGTTGCGGTAGCCGATCATCGCCGCCAGAGAGGTGGACTTGCCGGTACCGGTCGCGCCGACGAACAGGATGATGCCGCGCTTGGTCATCGCCAGGGTCTTGACGATGGGCGGCAGGTTCAGTTCTTCGCAGGTGGGGATGCGGGTCTCGATGCGTCGCAGCACCATGCCGACCTGGTTACGCTGGTAGAAGCACGACACGCGGAAGCGACCGACGCCGGACACACCGATGGCGAAGTTGCATTCGTGGGTCTTTTCAAAGTCCTCGCGCTGCGACGGGCTCATCACGTTCAGCACCAGGTCGCGCGCCTGCTGCGGCGACAAGGGGCTCTGGGTAATCGGCGACAGCTTGCCGTTGACCTTCATTGTTGGCGGCACGCCCGAGGTGATGAACAAGTCGGATGCCTTCTTGTGCGCCATCAACTTGAGGAAGGAGGTGAAGTCGATGCTGCTCATGGCAATACTCCAAAACTGATACCGGGGGATGTTTCCGGCCGGCGGCGCTTGGGGAGAAGCGGGCGCCGGCCCTTGCCGCGTGACGCTTTCGATCAATCAAACAGTCGCTTGTCCTTGGCGTATTCACGGGCCTGCGGCTTGGTCACCAGGCCACGTTTGGTCAGGTCCTGCAGGCACTGGTCGAGGGTCTGCATGCCGACGTTCTGCCCGGTCTGGATGGACGAGTACATCTGCGCGACCTTGTCTTCGCGGATCAGGTTGCGGATGGCCGGGATGCCGACCATGATCTCGTGCGCCGCGATGCGACCGCCGCCGACCTTTTTCATCAGCGACTGCGAGATGACCGCGCGCAGCGACTCGGACAGCATCGAGCGCACCATCGGTTTTTCACCGGCGGGGAACACGTCGATGATGCGGTCGATGGTCTTGGCCGCAGACGAGGTATGGACCGTCGCGAACACGAGGTGGCCGGTTTCAGCAGCCGTCAGCGCCAGGCGGATGGTCTCCAGGTCGCGCAACTCGCCGACCAGGATGTAGTCGGGATCTTCACGCAGCGCCGAGCGCAGGGCCTCGTTGAAGCCGTGCGTGTCGCGGTGCACCTCGCGCTGGTTGATCAGGCACTTCTGCGAGGTGTGCACGAACTCGATCGGGTCTTCCACCGACAGGATATGGCCGAACTCACTCTTGTTGATGAAGTCGATCATCGCCGCCAGCGTGGTCGACTTGCCCGAGCCGGTTGGGCCGGTGACCAGGATCAGGCCCTGCGGCTGGCTGATGAGTTCAGAAAACACGCGCGGACAGCCCAACTCCTCCAGCGAGAGAATCTGGCTGGGAATGGTCCGGAACACCGCGCCAGCGCCGCGGTTCTGGTTGAAGGCGTTGACCCGGAAGCGGGCCAGGCCGGGAATCTCGAAGCTGAAGTCGACCTCGAGGAATTCCTCGTAGTCGCGGCGCTGCTTGTCGGACATGATGTCGTAGACCAGCGAGTGCACCTGCTTGTGGTCCAAGGCCGGGATGTTGATGCGGCGGACATCGCCATCCACCCGGATCATCGGCGGCAGGCCGGCCGACAGATGCAGGTCGGAAGCCTTGTTCTTGACCGAGAATGCCAATAGTTCAGCGATATCCATGAAGCTCTCCATCGTGGTGCGGGATTTGACTAGGCCCGCACAGCCTCTCAGGGCAGTATAGCGCTCCCCTTCCTGCCAACAATGCCAGCCATGCGCCCCCAAAGCCAAGCCTTGCAACAGGTATTGCAGATTCTTGAGAACGTCGCCGCCGCCGCTGAACGGCCAGTCGCGAGGCTGTTGGCGGTATCCAAGACCAAGCCGCCCGAGGCGATCCGCGCACTGGCCGAGGCCGGCCAGCGGGCCTTCGGGGAAAACTACGTCCAGGAAGCGGTCGAAAAGATCCGGCTGCTCAAACCGCTCGGGCTCGAGTGGCACCTGATCGGCCGCCTGCAATCGAACAAATGCCGGGACGTGGCCGAACACTTCGACTGGGTGGAATCGCTCGACCGGGCGCGCCTGGTCGAACCGCTCAACCGGTTTCGCGAAGGCCATGGTCGGCCGCTGGACGTGCTTATCCAGGTCAATCCCGATGGCGAGGCTGGCAAGTCCGGCTGCGATCCTGCGCAGATTGCGGAACTGGCCGCGCTGGTGGCGCAAGCACCCAACCTGCGCCTGCGCGGCCTGATGGCCATCCCGGAACCCAGCGACGACCGCGAGGTCAGGCGGCAGACCTTCCGTCGCCTGCGCGAATGGTTCGAGCAATTGCGCCTGTCGCATCCGCAGGCCGACACCCTGTCCATGGGCATGAGTGACGACTTCGACCTGGCCGCCAGCGAGGGTGCGACTGAAGTTCGGATCGGATCGGCGCTGTTCGGCGCGCGCGACTGACTGCGGGCCCGCTCGCGCGGCTGGTATCCTGAGGCAGTCACGCCTTGGACACCTGAATGAAGCAGCCCCTGGAAATCGAAACCAGTTTCATCGGTGGCGGCAACATGGCCCGCAGCCTGGTCGGCGGCCTGCTTGCCCGTGGCAGTTCGCCTGCATGCATCCATGTCTCCGAGCCGAATGCACCGCTGCGCGAGGCGCTGGCCCGCGATTTTTCCATCAACGTGCACGCCGACAATGCAGACGCGGCCAAACGTGGCGCCGTGTGGGTGTTCGCAACCAAGCCGCAGGTGCTGCGCAGCGTTGCCCAAGCACTCGCGCCGATCGCGCAACAACAACAGCCGCTGGTCATTTCCATTGCAGCTGGCGTCAGCAGCACGCAACTCGAGCGTTGGCTGGGTGGCAACCTGGCCGTGGTACGCGCCATGCCGAACACGCCGGCCCTGCTCGGCGCGGGCGCAACCGGCCTGTTTGCCAATGCCCGCGTGAATGCAACACAACATGCGCTTGCAGAAAGCTTGATGGCCGCCACTGGGCTGACCGCGTGGATCGCCGACGAATCGCACATGGATGCGGTGACTGGCCTTTCCGGCAGCGGACCGGCCTATGTATTCCTGCTGGCCGAAGCGATGCAGGCTGCGGGTGAAGCCCAAGGGCTGGACGCAGAAACGTCGCGAATCCTTGCGCTGCAGACCCTGCTGGGCGCCGCGCGCATGCTCACCGAATCTGGCGAGCCCGCCGCCGTGCTGCGGCAGCGCGTGACCTCGCCTGGCGGCACGACGCAGGCAGCGCTGGACGCTTTTGAGGCCGGTGGCTTTCGCGAGTTGGTGGCGACTGCCATTGCCGCCGCCACCCGCCGCGGTGCCGAACTTTCCGCAGCGCTCGAGTCACCAGCCGCATGAGCCTGCTCCTGGTGCGCCACGGCCAGGCCAGCGCCGGCAGCGCCGACTACGACCGGCTGTCCGACCGGGGCCGCGAACAATGCCTGCGCCTGGGCCAATGGCTGGCCAGCACCGGGCACGAATTCGATTCGATCGTGATGGGCAACATGCGTCGCCATCGGCAAAGTCTCGAGGCCATCCAGTCCGCCTACGCACAAGCCGGACTCATCTTGCCCGAGCCCGAAGTGGACACTGGCCTGGACGAATTCGACCACCACGCCGTATTCGAAGGCTTTGCGCAGAAGCATCCCAGTCACCCGTCCGTGCTCGGCCGGCAGGCCGGCGGCTTGATGGCGCTGGGCGCGATGATCCACGCCGCGCTCAGCGCATGGTCGGAAGATTCCATCGACGGCGTGCCCGAACGCTGGAGTGAATTCGGATCACGCGTGGTCGGTGCCGGCGATCGGCTGGCCGCACGCAAGACCGGCAACGTGCTGGTGCTGACCTCGGGCGGTGTCATCTCCCGAATGGCGCAAGCCTCGCTCGGCTCGCCTGACCGCAGCGCGATCGACCTCAACCTGTCGCTGCGCAACAGCGGCCTGTGCGAGTTCCATGCCCGCCCCTACGGACTGGCGCTGGGCAGCTGGAACGCCTTGCCGCACCTGCACGACCGCCGCGACCTGTGGACTTACTACTGAAGGCCAGACCATGAGCACCCTGTTCCCGATGTCACCGCGCACCCAAGCGCTCGACGTGAAGCTCGCCGCCTTCATGGCCGAGCACGTGCTTCCCGCCGAAGCCCAGTTCGCGCAGTGGGATGAAGACCCGCAACATCGCTGGCAGATTCCGCCACTGCTGGAAACGCTGAAGGCGAAGGCGCGCGAAGCGGGCTTGTGGAATCTGTTCCTGCCCGACCCCAAGCACGGGCTCGGGTTGTCGAACCTCGAATACGCACGCCTGGCCGAACGCATGGGCCGCTCCTTGATCGCCTCGGAAATTTTCAATTGCTCGGCGCCCGATACCGGCAACATGGAAGTGCTGCACAACTTCGCGAACGCCGAACAACAGGCGCGCTGGCTGACGCCACTGCTGCATGGCGAGATCCGTTCCGCCTTCGCCATGACCGAGCCCGATGTCGCTTCGTCGGATGCCACCAATATCGGCCTGCCGATCATCCGTGACGGCGATGAGTTCGTGCTCAATGGCCGCAAGTGGTGGACCACCGGCGCCGGTGACCCGCGCTGCAAGATCCTGATCGTGATGGGTGTGACCAGCCCCGATGCAGCATCACATCGCCGGCAATCGATGGTGCTGGTGCCAATGGATACGCCTGGCGTGTCGGTGCTGCGTGCGCTGCGGGTGTTCGGCTACGACGATGCACCACACGGTCACGTGGAGATGGCGTTCGACAACGTGCGCGTGCCGGTCGGTAACCTGATCCATGAGGAAGGCAGCGGTTTCGAGATCGCGCAAGCGCGGCTCGGCCCTGGTCGCATCCATCACTGCATGCGACTGATCGGCCTGGCCGAGCGCGCGCTGGAAATGATGGTGGCACGCGCCCGCACGCGGGTGGCGTTCGGCGTACCGCTGGGCAAACACGGCATGGCACAGGAAGCCATCGCTTTGTCGCGCTGCGAAATCGAACAGGCGCGCCTGCTTACCCTGCAGGCTGCGGCTGCACTGGACGCACTGGGCAACAAAGGCGCGAAGGATCTGGTCGGCATGATCAAGATCGTGGCGCCACGCATGGCCTGTGCCGTCATCGACCGGGCGATGCAGGTGCATGGTGGCGGTGGCCTGTCGCAGGACCACTTCCTGGCCCAGGCCTATGCAGGCGCGCGCTCGCTGCGCCTGGCCGATGGTCCGGACGAAGTGCACATCGCGGCGCTGGCCCGGTCCATGCTGAAGGCCTGAGCCCATGACCTCGCTCGACTTGCCCGATGCGGCGCTGGCCGCGTACCTCGAAACCCACCTGCCAGATTTTCGCGGGCCACTGGCCTCGAGCAAATTCAAGGGCGGGCAATCCAATCCCACGTATCAAATTGATGCGGCCAGCGGAACCTACGTACTTCGGCGCAAGCCACCGGGCCAATTACTCGCCTCCGCGCATGCGGTGGACCGGGAGTTTCGCGTGCTGACCGCCTTGCATGGCAGCGCCGTTCCCGTGGCGCGGCCGTTGCACCTGTGTACCAATGAATCGGTGATCGGTTCAATGTTCTACCTGATGGAATTCATGGACGGCCGGATCTGCTGGGATCCGTCGCTGCCCGACATCGCCAGCGCTGATCGCGCCGCCTACTTCGATGCATTGATCAGCACCCTGGCTGCCTTGCACCGCGTTGACGTCGGCGCGGTCGGCTTGGCCGACTATGGCAAGCCCGGCAATTATTTCGCCCGGCAGATCGCGCGCTGGTCCGAGCAGTTCCGCGCCAGCCAGACCCGGAAGATTCCAGCAATGGACGCGCTGATTGACAAGCTCGCTGCGCGCTGCCCCGTGGATGACGGTGTGGTCGCGCTGACGCATGGCGACTACCGCATCGACAACCTGATGTTCCATCCGACCGAAGCGCGAGTGATCGCGGTGGTCGACTGGGAGCTGTCCACGCTGGGCCATCCGCTGGCGGACCTGGGCTATTTCTGCATGGCGCTGCGCTTGCCGCGCAATCCTGCGTTGCCCGGTTTAGCCGGGCTTGACCGCGCCGAACTCGGGATTCCCGACGAAGCATCGATGCTGGCGCGTTACAGCGAACTCAGCGGCCGGCCGATTCCCGACGACTGGCCATTCGTCGTGGCCTTCAGTTTTTTCCGCCTCGCCGCCATCGCACAGGGCGTCGCCAAGCGCGCTCAGCAAGGCAATGCGTCCAGCGAGAAGGCAGTGCAGGCCGGACAAATGACCGAGCTTCTCGCGCAGACCGGGTTGCAGACGCTGCGTTAGTGCGCTGCCTTCAGCGCGACCGGAAGTAGATCAGCGCGGCAGCGAGGCCCAAGCCTGGATGTGCGCCGCCATCGCCTGCACACCGTCGCTCAGCGCTGCCGGACCGGGCTGCAGGATTATCGGCGACTTGATTTCGAACAACTGCTGTTCGCGTACTGCAGGAATGTCCTGCCAGCCCGGACGCGCAGCGACCCGTTCGGGACGGAATTTCTTGCCGCACCACGAGCCGAAAATAATCTGCGGCGCGCGCGCAATCACCTCGTCGCCATTGGCCAGGATGCGATCGCGGGCCAGGGATTTTTCCGCGCGCTCGGGAAAGATGTCGTCGCCGCCGGCGATGCGTACCAGCTCTGCCACCCACTGGATGCCGCTGATCATCGGTTCGTCCCATTCCTCGAAATAGACGCGAGGCCTGGCCTTCAACAGTGAGGCCTGTTTTGCAACGGCATCCAGCCCACGTTGCAGACCTGCGACATAGCCGGCGGCCCGGTCGCCGGCGCCGACCATCGAACCCAGCCGGCGGATGTAATCGAGAATGCCGGCGACGCTGCGGTGGTTGCTGATCCAGACCTCCACGCCGGCGCGTATCAGTTCGGCGGCGATATCGGCCTGGATATCGGAAAAGCCAATGACGAAGTCCGGCTTGAGCTCCAGGATCTGGCCAATCCTGGCGCTGGTGAAGGCGCTGACTTTCGGTTTCTCGCGGCGTGCCTTCGCGGGGCGCACGGTGAAGCCCGAGATGCCGACGATGCGGTCGGATTCTCCCAGCGCGTACAGGACTTCAGTCGGTTCTTCAGTCAGGCAGACGATTCGCTGCGGTCCCGTCACGGATACAGCATCCGCTGGCTCCACTGGCCATCCACCCGATCAAAACGATGGCGCTCATGCAGCCGGTAACGCGCGCCATACCAGAATTCGACCATCTCGGGCACGACCCGGAAACCAGACCACTGCGGCGGCCGCGGCACCGGCAGGTGTTCGAAGCGCTTTTCCATTTCATCAATGCGCCGCTCGAACTCCTCGCGCGACGACAGCGTCTGCGATTGCAGCGATGCCCACGCGCCAATCTGGCTGGGCCGCGGCCGCGAGTCGAAATAGGCATCGGCTTCGGCGGCCGTGACCGGCTCGACGCTGCCCTCGATCTTCACCTGTACGCCTTCGCGCATCAGCCTCCAGTGGAACAGCAGCGCTGCCTGGGGATTGGCCGCGAGCTGGCGACCCTTGCTGCTGTCGAAATTGGTGTAAAAGACGAAGCCGCGCTCGTCCAGCCCCTTCAGCAGGACGGTGCGCGCCGACGGTCGGCCGCCCATGCCCACCGTCGCCACCGTCATCGCGGTGGGCTCCGGGTCGGGCGATGCCTTGGCCTCGGCCAGCAGGGCGTTGAAGGTATCCAGGATTTCCGCAGTAAGACCGGCCATCGATTACTCCCAGGTTTTTAGTATTGTCGCGCCATGGCCCGCCCTTCGCATACACCCGCAGCCACCGGCTTCGATGAAGCGCTCGTCCAGCGGCTGCTGGCCCGGGCCCTGGCGCTGCCCGGGCAGGTGCCCGTGTTCGGAATCACTGGGCTGCCCGGCAGCGGCAAGAGCACCCTCGCCCGGCAACTGGTGGTGGCGGCCCGGAAACAG
This sequence comes from Lysobacterales bacterium, assembly GCA_038248775.1. GTDB lineage: Bacteria > Pseudomonadota > Gammaproteobacteria > Xanthomonadales > Xanthomonadaceae > Arenimonas. The sequence goes on from JBBRXD010000010.1 coordinate 20,234, forward strand.
GGAACCGGTGCGCTGGCCCTGTCGCTGGATGATTTCTACCTGGGCCGGCGTGAACGCCGCGCGTTGTCGCGCTGCGTGCATCCGCTGTTGGCGCAACGGGGGCCGCCCGGCACGCATGGCGTCCACCTTGCCTGCAGCACGCTGGATGCCTTGCGCGCCCTGCAACCTGGGCAGGTGGTGCGGGTGCCCCGCTTTGACAAACTTGGCGACACGCGCTTGCCGCCGTCACGCTGGATGTCAGTGCGCGAGCGACCGGGCTTGCTCGTCTTTGAAGGCTGGTTGCTGGGAGTACGCCCCCAAACCGCTGCGGCAATGATC
>JBBRXD010000011.1:0-20435 GCA_038248775.1 Lysobacterales bacterium
CCGGGGCACCGGCGACTTGCGCACGGGCACTGGGCTTCCAGGACGTGATGAAGGGAACTGCCGCGAATCCGACGCCAACCGCGCCGACGACGGCCGTGGTGGCCGTCAGGAAGCGGCGGCGGCCCAGGTGAACCTCATCGTTAGCCATCCGGCTCTCCGAGACTTGCAGTGTTGATTAGGGCTGGAGGACGAAGCCGTCCGTCCAAAGACCGCCAATTATAGCGGATGGCCTTGGTCTCGAACAACGGCGGTCGCTCCCTGCAGGCCGACGGGCAGCCCTGGATCAGTTGCCAGCCAGGGCGCTGCGGTAGCGATCGGCGAGTTGGCCGACGCGTTGCACGTAGCGCTGGGTTTCCGAATACGGGGGCACGCCGCCGTTGCGGTCCACCGCGCCCTCGCCGGCGTTATACGCCGCAGCGACCAGGGTCAGGTTGGAGCTGTAGCGCTTCATCAGCCAGGCCAGGTATTTCACGCCGCCACTGATGTTTTGCGCCGGATCGAAGGGATCGGACACGCCGAAGCGCGAGGCCGTGGCGGGAATCAACTGCATCAGGCCCTGGGCGCCGGCATGTGAAATGGCGTTGGGCCGATAGGCGGACTCCGCATGGATGATGGCCCGCACGATGTATTCGTCCACGCCGAACCGACTGGCTGCGTCGCGAATCTCGCTGCTGTAGGCCGAGGTGTTGAGCCGGACCGAGCCAAAATTCACGTTTGCCATCAGGCCGCAGGCGTAGCAGGTTTCCACATAGCTGAAGAGCAGCTTGGACTGCGCGGCGCCGCGCGGACGCACATTCGTATAGTGGGTTACGCCATCGCGCTGGAAGCGGTAGACCGCGCCGCGCAGGACCCGGGTTGCCCCGCTCGCCTTTCCTGCCCGGGTGGTCGCGGCGGCCGGCGAGGTGGTGAAGACAACTTGCTGGGCGCTGCCTGCCGCAGATGACGCCGAAGCAGCAGCGGGCTTGACGACCGCCGCCGCGACCGGTGCGGCATCCGCTGGCCTGGCTGGCGCGACCTTGCTGGCCGACGAGCTGGAAACGCGGCTGGCGCCACCGCCCGTGGACACGGCCTTGCAGACCGCATCGCTGACGCGCTTGCTGCTGTAGTTGGGAATGCCGTCGGCGCCCACGCAGCGATAAAGAGTGCCCGCCGCCACAGGCGAGGCGAACATCAGACATATCAACACCAGCGCAGCAGGCTTCCCCATGGCCGGAGTCTCCCCCCTTCCTTTATAAATTCCAAGTACTTAGGTCACGAAACTGTGGCCCCGCGTGAGCCCGGACCCTACAATGGCAACTTATCCCGACCGGAATAAGCGCCATGACCGGGAAACCCGTCGCTTCCAACCCGCCCGAGGCGGGGGCCGCAACCGTTGCCCGCGCAACGGCCGGCAAGCTCTACATCAAGACCCAGGGTTGCCAGATGAATGTGTACGACTCGGCCCGCATGGCCGACGTGCTGGCGGCCGAGCACGGACTGGAACTGACCCAGGACGAGACCGAAGCCGACGTGATCCTGATCAACACCTGCTCGATCCGCGAGAAGGCGCAGGAAAAAGTGTTCTCGCAACTGGGTCGCTGGAAGTCGCTGAAGATCGGCCGGGAGTCGGTGATCATCGGCGTCGGCGGCTGCGTTGCCTCGCAGGAAGGCGCGGCACTGCTCAAGCGCGCCCCGTACGTGGACCTGGTGTTCGGCCCGCAAACCCTGCATCGCCTGCCCGACATGATCAATGCCCGGCGCAGTTCCGGCCAGGCACAGGTGGACGTGAGTTTCCCGGAGATCGAAAAATTCGACCGCCTGCCCGAACCCCGCGCCGACGGACCCACCGCCTTCGTCTCGATCATGGAAGGCTGTTCGAAATATTGTTCGTTCTGCGTGGTGCCCTACACGCGCGGCGAGGAAGTTTCTCGACCCTTCGACGATGTGCTGGTGGAAGTCTCGCAGCTCGCCGCGCAGGGCGTGCGCGAAGTCAACTTGCTGGGCCAGAACGTGAATGCCTATCGCGGCCCGATGTTCGAGTCCGACGAGTTGGCCGACCTCGCCCTGCTGATCCGCGCCATCGCCCGCATCCAGGGCATTGGCCGTATCCGCTACACGACTTCGCACCCGCTGGAATTCAGCGACTCCCTGATCGAGGCGCATCGCGACGTGCCCGAACTCGCAAGCTATCTGCACCTGCCGGTGCAATCGGGTTCGGACCGCATCCTGCAGGCCATGAAGCGCAACCACACCGCGCTTGAATACAAGGCCAAGCTGCGTCGGCTACGCGAGGCCAAGCCCGGCATCTGCATCAGTTCCGATTTCATCGTCGGCTTCCCGGGCGAAACCGAGCAGGACTTCGAGGCGACGATGAAGCTGATCGCCGATGTCGGCTTCGACCAGAGTTTTTCCTTCATCTATTCGCGCCGGCCGGGTACACCGGCCGCCAGCCTGCCTGACGAAACGACGGATGCGACCAAGTCGGAACGACTCAAGCGCCTGCAGGCCACACTGAACCAGAATGCGCGCGACATCGCCCAAGCCATGGTTGGCAGCGTGCAGCGCGTGCTGGTGGAAAAGACCAGCACGCGTGATCCAGGCGAATTTACCGGCCGCACCGAAAACATGCGCTACGTTAACTTCGCCGGCCATCCGCGCATGATCGGGCAGTTCGTGGACGTGCTGATTACCGAGGTGATGGCCAACTCCCTGCGCGGTCGCGTGCAGCAGCAGCAGTGAAACAACGGTAGAATCGCCCCATGACCCGTGGCCCGATCCAGTTGGACGTGAGTGTCAGTTACGGCTTGCCGCGCACCGGCATTCCCTCCGCCAGCAGCTTCAAGCGCTGGGCGGCGGCGGCCTGCGAGGGCCGCATCCTGAAGGCCGACCTGGCCATTCGCGTGGTGGACAGCAAGGAAGGCCTCTCGCTCAATCGCCACTACCGCGGCAAGGACACGCCGACCAACGTGCTCAGCTTCCCCGCCGAGCTGCCCGAAGGCGTGAATTTGCCGATGCCCCTGCTGGGCGACCTGGTCATCTGCGCGCCGGTGGTGGAGCGCGAAGCACACGAACAAGGCAAGCCGCTGAATGCCCACTATGCGCACCTGACCATACACGGCGTGCTGCACCTGCTGGGGCTCGACCATGAGGATGCGCGCGAGGCCGATGCCATGGAGCTGCTGGAGCGCGAAATCCTGGCCGGACTGGGCTACCAGGACCCCTACGGCGACGAAGCTCAATAGTTGCTCCAGACCCGTTACCGCAACCTGATAAACTGAAATCCCGCCGAAGACCGGCGCCGCCAGCCAGCTCATGTCCGAAGAACCAGACAGTCACCCGCCGGAACGCCGCTCATGGCTCGAACGCCTGAGCCTGGCGTTTTCCGGCGAACCGCAAACCCGCGAGGACCTCATCGAGATCCTGCGCGACGCCCAGGACAACAAACTGATCGGCGGCGATACGTTGAAGATGCTCGAAGGCGCCCTGGCGGTGTCCGAGCTGCAAGTCGGCGACATCATGCTGCCGCGTTCGCAAATGGTGTCCCTGCCCGCCGACGCCGAGTTCATGGACCTGATGAAGCTGGTCGTGGAATCGGGCCACTCGCGCTTCCCGGTGCACGGCGACGACAAGGACGAGGTCCTCGGCATCCTGCTCGCCAAGGACCTGTTGCGCGGCATCATCGCCGATGGCGGCCCGGGCAAGGTGCGCGAACTGCTTCGCCCCGCCGTGCTGATTCCGGAATCCAAGCGCCTGAACGTGCTGCTGAAGGAATTCCGCCTGTCGCGCAACCACATGGCCATCGTGGTGGACGAACATGGCGGCGTTGCCGGCCTTGTCACCATCGAGGACGTGCTCGAACAGATCGTCGGCCAGATCGACGATGAACACGATGAAGCGGAAGAAAGCACGTTGATTTCCGCGCAGCCCGACGGCCAGTTCGCCGTGGATGCCTTGACGCCAATCAGCGACTTCAACGAACAATTCGGCACTGACTTCCCCGATGACGAATACGACACTGTCGGCGGCCTGGTCACCTCGGCCATCGGCCACTTGCCCGAGGCTGGCGAGGAGCTCGCCTTGGGGCGCTTCCACTTCCGTGTCGGTCGCGCCGACCGCCGTCGCGTGCAGAGCTTCGTGGTCAGCGTCAATGCCGCCGAATAGGCGGTTCGGCTCGAGCTGGCTTCAAGCCCTCTTACTGATGCTGGCCGTCGCCTGGGCCAGCGTCGCCAGCGCCCTGCCAGCGGCTACTGCCAGCGCAACACCGTTCGGCGTCGATCCGCCGCGCATCGGCGTGATTACGATGGAAGCGGGTAATGAATTCTGGGAACGCTTCGGGCACGACGCGATCGTGGTGGAGGACGGCGACGCCGTCTCCTACAACTTCGGTTTCTTCGACATGTCCGAGCCGGGCTTCGTGCGCAACTTCATCCGTGGCCATATGCGCTATTACCTGGTCGCGTTGCCCTTGGCCGACGACCTCGCGAGCTATCGGCACGAAGGTCGCGGCGTCACCATACAGTGGCTCGACCTCGACCCATCCCAGGCGCGCGAACTCGCGCAGGCGCTGGCCTTCAATGCCCGTCCCGAAAATGCCCGCTATCGTTACGACTATTACGCTGACAACTGCTCGACCCGCGTACGCGATGCACTCGACCGCGCCCTGGGCGGCGAGCTTCGCAACCAATTGACCGGTCGCTCGCAGGGCAACACCTATCGCAGCGAATCGGTGCGCCTGGCCTGGCCGGCAAAATGGATGGCGTTCGGATTCCACCTGGGCATGTCCGGCTACGGCGATCGCCCGCTGTCGCGCTGGGACGAAGCCTTCATCCCGATGCGGCTGCGTGATTCATTGCGCGAAGTCCGTCGCAGCGACGGCCGTTCGCTGGTGTCATCGGAACAGGTGCTGCTGCCTCACAAGCTGCAACTGCCGCCAGGCGAGATGCCCCGCTGGCGGGCAGCCGCGCTGTTCGCCGGACTTGCTGCCGCGTTGGCGACCGCCTGGCTGGGCAGGCGCCGGCCACGACTGGTTGCCGCATTGGCCATACCCTACTGGCTGGTGAGCGGTATCGCCGGCGTGGTGATGCTGTACTTGTGGGCGGCCACCGCGCACATCGCCGCCCATGGCAACGAAAATATCCTGGTGCTGAGTCCTCTTTGCCTGCTGCTGTTGCCCGGCGGCTGGCAATGCCTGCGGGGGCGCCCGGCGCCGCGCTGGTTTCGGAGATTGCTGTGGGTGGTCGCTGCCAGCGCCGCCATCGCCGGCTTCCTGAAGTTCCTGCCCTTCCGTCCGCAGGAAAATGTGGAGTGGGTGCTGTTGTTCCTGCCCATGCACCTGGCACTGGCGCGGATATTCGACCCCAAGCCATGAATCGCGGATGATGCGCGGCATGGATAGCCACGCCGCCCAAGCACCCTCTTCCGACCAAGTTTCCAGTTCGATGGTCCGCAATCTGGCGTCCTATTCAAGGGACGGCATTCGGCAGGCGGATATCGCACTGGAAGAAATCAGTGATGCGCTGGCGTCCAAGGACACTGGCTTCGTGTGGGTCGGCCTGTACCGGCCCGACGAGCCATTGCTCTTGAAGATGCAGGAAGAATTCGGCCTGCATCCGCTGGCGGTGGAAGATGCGCTGAAAGCGCACCAGCGCCCAAAGGTCGAGCTCTATGGCGACTCGCTGTTCCTGGTGCTGCAGACCGCGCAGGTGGTGAAGGGACATATCGAATTCGGCGAGACGCATGTCTTCATTGGCCCACACTACCTGCTGACGGTTCGCCATGGCGCGTCGCTGCCCTTCACCCCGGCCCGGGAGCGTTGCGAGCGCAATATCCCGCTGATGCAGTTGGGGCCGAGCTACGGCCTGTACGCGGTGCTCGACGCCGTAGTGGACAACTACTTCCCGATCGTCGAAGAGTTCAGGGAAGAGCTCGATGAACTTGAGAAGGATATCTTCGCCGAGGACTATCGCCGCGAAACCATCCATCGCCTGTACGAGCTCAAGCGCGACCTCACCCAGATGCGGCTCGCGGTTTCACCGATGCTCGACATGCTCAACCAGTTGATGCAGCTGTACCCGACGCTGATTCGCGACGAAGTGCGCGTTTACCTGCGCGACGTGCACGACCACGTAGTGCGCGTAAACGAAGCCACCGACACCATGCGCGAGATGCTGACCGCGGCCATGTCGGTAAACCTGTCGGTGGTAACGGCGGCCCAGGGCGAAATCGTCAAGCGCCTGGCCGGCTGGGCCGCGTTGCTCGCCGCGCCAACGCTGCTTACCAGTTGGTACGGGATGAACTTCTCGCACATGCCCGAACTCGGCGGCCGCTACAGCTACTGGGTGGTGATCGGCGTGACCGTCAGCATCTGCGGCAGCCTTTATGCACTGCTGCGCAGGGCACGCTGGCTCTAGGGGAGGATCGCGGCCAAGGCCGCTCCTACATTAGCAAGGCCGCTCCTACATTAGCGGGTAATGGCGTGCTTGCCCGCGTAGGCGAACAATTCCAGGCGGCTTGATACTTCGAGCTTTTCGTAGATGGACGCGATGTGGTTGCGCAGCGTGTGCTCGCTGATGTGCAAGCGCTCGGCAATGACCCTGCTTCCCGCCGCGGCATCGCCGCCGATCTCGGCGACGATCTGTCGTTCGCGCGGGGTCAGGCTGGCGATCTTTCGCTGTTCCGGGTCCTGCGCCTCGGCTGCCTTGGTGCGTGACAGCTCCAGGAAGATGCGGCCGGTGGCTGAACGATCCAGCCAGATCTCGCCCTCGGATACTTTCTGGATCGCCTTCAGGATGGTTTCGGCGGATTCGCCTTTTTCCACCACGCCCATGGCGCCCGCCAGCACCGCGGCATCGTGCACCGACGAATCACGCGAGCCGGTCAGCACCAGCACCCTGGCCTGCGACTTGGCGATGAGGTTGGGAATGGCGTTGATGCCGCTCTCGCCACCCAGGTCGATGTCCAGCAACACGATATCGGGCTTGGCTTCGTCCAGCAGGCGCATCGCCTCGGCCGACGTGGTCGCCTTGCCAATCACGACCATGCGCGGGGCTTCGCCCTCGATCAGTTTCTCCAGACCCCACAGCACGCTGCGGTGGTCATCGACGAGAAGAATCTTGATCTGGTTTTCGGCGGCTGGGCTGGCCATAGGCGGTTGGTACCACTCAAAGCGGGATGGCAATACGTACCATGGTATACCCCAACGTGTCGCGCTCCACCACGCAGGACCCGCCCAGGGACCGGGTCCGGGCGGCGATCGACCGGGGAGTGAAGTCCGGTTGCGTGCCTTCCGGGGCGTCCGGGCTCTCGTTGGCGATCTCCAGCATCAGCCGGTTGCCCTCGCTGCGCATCGCCACGTAGGCCTGTTTTGCCTTGCTGTGGCGCAGGATATTGCTCAGCCCTTCGGAAACGATCTGCAGCGCAGCGCCGGCCACCTGGGAACTGACGGTAAGCTCGGCATCGCAGCGGACATCCACCTCGATCCCGTAAAAGCGATGGTAGTGGCTGGCCTGGTCGCGCACGGCCAGCACCAGGGAATCCCCGGCCAGGCTGGTGTCCTCCTGCAGCGTGGTCATGTAGCGGCGCAGGTCGCGGATGGTGTTTTCGGTCATGCCCAGCAGCTCGCCCAGCCTGGGGGAAAGCGGGTTGTCGGGTCCCGCTTCGCGCGCAACCGCGTCAAGCCCGAGCTTGAGCCCGATGTAGGGCTGGATGGTGGTGTCGTGGATGTCGAGCGAAATCCGATAGCGCTCATGTTCGGCCGCGCGCGACACCAGCTCGTCCATCAGCTGCATGCCTTCCACCACGTTGGAGATGGTGGTCATCAACTGGCCGAAAAAATCCACATCCACCTGTTCGAACGGGCGCCGGCCGGCGGTCATGTACACGCGACCCTCGGTACCGTCGCGCTGCGAGTAGGGCACGGTCATGAAGCTGGTCGTGTCGAGCAGGTTGGCCAGTACCTGGCATTGCGCCGCCATCGCGTTGTCGCGTGACAACAGGCCCGAGCCGGAGAACCAGCGTCGCCAGGCCGGCATCTTTTCGTCATAGCGCGCGGAAAAGGTCTGCGGAAAACTGAGCAGGATCGCAGCGGTTTCCTGGGTGATGGCACTGGGCAGCATCGCCTGCCCGCGTTTGCGCGCAGAGGTATGGTAGGTGAGATATATCGGCGGCGAGGTCGGCCGCTTCAGCACCAGCACGCAGGCCGCGGCGGAAAAAAAACCCAGGGCGCGCTCGAGGTTGGTACCGACCGCATGGTCGTGGCCGAAGCGCGGGTTCCATGTATTGTTGATTTCCTGCAGCAGCCGCAATCGCTGGCGATGGGTCACTTCGTGCCCGCCCCAGTAGGCAATGATGTACCCCAGGGTCAGCAGGTAGAAGGGTCGCACCACGAAGCGGTCCAGGTCGAACGCCATTCCAGCCTGCGGGACGGCAACCATCGCGACCGCAAACAGCAGCACCGAAGCGATGGTAACGCGAAGTCCTTCGCTGAACCCACGCGAGAAGGCTGCGACCAGGATGGCGAATATGAACACGAAAAAGTACACGCTGCCCGTACCCTGGGTCAGCGCCACCAGGAATGCCGAGAAGCACACGTCCACCCAGTGCTCGTGGCGCGGCGGCAATGACAGCGAACGGCGGTTGGCACGGAATACCAGCGCCCCGCTCCACACGAAATAGGCAATGATCGATACGTAGGTCAGGCTGACCAGGCGGTCGGGCTCACTGGGGTCGATGGTGATGATCAGCAGCGCCGACAGCGCCAGGATGCAGCGCATCACGCCGATCATGCGGGCGTCGACCGAACCGATCGGGAAGGACGGGTCGGTGGTGACGAAGGTTGGCGCGTGCTTGTCGTGGGGCGTCATCGCAACAGGGGCACCCAGGGTCGGATTGGCCGAAGTCTACCCCAGGCCCGGCTGGTAGAAGCGCACTAGGCCCCTGACATTGGCCTCGGGCGGTACTACTAGAAGAAAGGTATTTTCCGCTCATGGGCCGGAACATGCCCGGAGTTAGATTCAGTGCACTGCAACTTGCCGGCCCGCCGTCATGCCCCAGACCCATCGATCCGAAGAGCGCGTGAGCATGAAAGTGCCGGTGTCCCTGCCGGGCGGCCTGACCGGCGTGACCCGCGATATCAGTGCTTCGGGCATCTATTTCGAAACCGATATCGAACCGCCCGGCGAATCCCCACTGGCGTTTTCAGTTGAATTCAAGAACGACGTGGGGATCGGCATGACCCTGCGCTGCCGTGGCCAGGTGTTGCGCGTTGAACACCAGGGGAACTGCGTGGGCGTTGCCGCGCGCATCCTGGAATCGAAGCTGGAGCCGGGACGCGTGCAGGCTCCTGAAATCAGCAGGCTGGTCATAAGCAACGGGTTCGCCGACAGCTTCTAGTACCGGGGAGGGATGCGCCAAGCCGGTTCCAACAGACGCTGGGGAGCGTCGGAACAGGCACCCTGTTTGAGTTGGTATGGCTATACTCGGACTCAAATCGCGCCAGGGAATTCCGTGAACGAAACAGTCCGCGCAAACTTCGCCCACGGCGATTTCCTCGGCCATCCCAAGGGCGTCTACATCTGCTTCTTCACCGAAATGTGGGAGCGGTTTTCCTTCTATGGAATGAAGACCCTGCTGCTGTTGTACCTCACCAAATACCACTTGTTCGGCGACACCGGCGGACTCAACCTGCTCGGCGCCTACGGCGGCCTGGTGTACTGCCTGCCCGTGGTGGGCGGCTTGCTGGCTGATCGATACCTCGGCACGCGCAAGGCGGTGATTTTCGGCGGCGTGCTGCTGTGCCTGGGTCACTTCGGCATGGCCTACGAGGGCTCGCCCGCGCAACAGGTCGGTGACGTCGTGGTTCGCGACGACGTGGCGCTGTCCGTTTTCTATTCATCGCTTGCCCTGATCATCATGGGCGTCGGCTTCCTGAAACCCAACATCTCGGTCATCGTCGGCAAGCTGTATCCCGACGGCGATCCGCGCCGCGATTCCGGCTTTTCCCTCTTCTACGCAGGCATCAACCTGGGCGCGCTGTTCGCCTCGCTGGTCTGCGGCGTGCTGGGCGAGACTTATGGCTGGAAATACGGCTTCGGCGCGGCCGGCATTGGCATGCTGGCGGGGCTGGGCATGTTCCTCTGGGGCCAGAAATTCCTGCACGGCCACGCCGAACCGCCCGAGCCCGCGCTGCTTCGCGAACGGGTGTTCGGCATCAGCCGGGAGTATGCGATCTACCTGGGCGCACTGCTCGGCCTTGCGCCCATCGCGGGGCTGATGTGGGCCACGGGCAACAATGCCTTCATCCTGGACATCGGCTTCGACCTGACACTCGCGCAAATGTTGATGCTGCTGGTGCTCGGCGCCGTGATGGTCTGGTTCGTGGTCTTCCTGGTGCGCAGTTGCTCGCGCGTCGAACGCCAGCAGATGATCACGCTGATGGTATTGATCCTGATGGCGCTGGTGTTCTTCACGCTTTACGAGCAGTCGTATGGTTCGTGGGTGGTGTTCACCGACCGCATGCTGACCAAGGACTTCTTCCCCTCGCTGATTATCGAGGGCGGACTGCCACTGTGGTATTTCGTCGTTCCAGTGCTGTTGATGCCGGCGGCCTTCGTGGTGGCGAATGCCCTGCAGGAACGTCGTCCAGGTTCGCGCCTGCCGATGCTGGTCTTCGTCGCCAGCGCCATCGTGGCGATGGTGATGGTATTGGGCATGGCGGTATTGCAGCGGCAGACCGGCGGTTCGCTGACCTTCCTCGGCGCCCTCTTCATCCTGCTGCTGGCTCCACTGTTTGGCGGCCTGTGGGGATGGCTCGAGCCGCTGGGATTGAACCCGGGCAAACCCTTGAAGAGTTCCCTGGGCTTGCTGTTCGGGGCACTGGCTTTCGTTCCACTGGCCATCGCTGCGCAACAAAGCGGTGCCAGCGGCGGGATGTCGAGCGTGTGGTGGCTGGTACTGGCCTACCTGGTCATCGAAGTGGGCGAGATGTGCCTGTCACCGGTCGGCCTGTCGGCGGTAACCCAGTTGTCGGTGAAGCGGGTCGTCAGCTTGATGATGGGCACCTGGTTCCTGGCCACCGCGTTTTCGGAAATGCTCGCGGCGAAACTGGGCACCCTGGCTTCGATCGAGGACGCCGGCGAGTTGGCGCAGCATTCCGCTGGCTGGATCGACGCAGCAGCGAAATACGAAGGCTTGTTCTGGACCCTGACCTGGGCGGGCCTGGGCTGCGCGCTGGTGGCGCTGTTGGCCGTACCCTTGCTCAACCGCGGCATGCACGGCGTCAAGTAGCGGCCAGCTCAGCCGGCCTGTGCCTCGGCGATCTCGCCGATAACCTCACGCAAGCCCACGCGCCAATCGGGAAGGCGCAACCCGAAGTCACGCGCGAATGCCGAAGCATCGAGTCGCGAATAAGCGGGGCGCTTGGCTTTGGTCGGAAATTCCTGGCTGGGAATGCCGATCAACTTTGGCGCCTTGGCCAGCACGCCCGCCACCAGGGCATCGCCGTAGATGGCCAACGCAAAATCGTGCCAGGTACATTCGCCATCCGCGACCACGTGCCAGGTGCCGCTGGCATCGGGCTTGCGAGCCAATGCGAGTGCAGTAGCGGCAGCAAGCCAGCGTGCCGGCGTCGGCGAGCCAACCTGGTCGTTGACGATCCGGATTTCATCGCGCTCCCGGGCCAGTTTGAGCGCCGTGCGCAGGAAGTTCTGGCCACGCGCGGCATACACCCATGCCGTACGCAGGATGACGTGGCGGCAGTCGCTGGCGCGGATGGCCTGTTCGCCGGCAAGCTTGGTCTTGCCATACACGCTGACCGGCCCGGTGGCATCGTCTTCGCGAATCGGTCGGCGCAGGCGGCCATCGAACACATAGTCCGTCGAGTAATGCACCAGCATGGCATCCTGGCGCTTGCAGGCCTGCGCCAACTCGCCGACAGCATCGGCATTTACGCGCTGCGCAATGCCAGGTTCATCTTCGGCGCGGTCCACGGCGGTGTGCGCGACCGCATTCAAAACCATCCCCGGTTTGTACTCGCGTATCAGCGCATCCAGTACGCCCGACTTCTCGAAATCAACCTGGCCGCAAGTCTGCCGGCCGACGAGCTTGCCCGAATAGGTGAAAGGATAAATTTCGCCAAGTGGGGCGCAGGCGCGATGCAATTCGTAACCCAACTGGCCGTCGGCGCCAAGCAGCAGGATCTTCATGGGCCGTACTCCGGCAATCTCTCGTCAGCGATGTCGTCGAGGAACGGAAGACGCGCGTCCTTGTCCGACAGCAGGGGTTCGCTGACCGGCCAGTCGATGGCCAGCCGCGCATCGTCCCATCGGATGCCCGCATCGGCTTCGCGCAGGTAAGGCGCGGTACAAAGATAATGGAATACGGCGCGCTCTGAAACGACGACAAATCCGTGGGCGAACCCTGGCGGAATCCAGAACAGGCGGCGATTGTCGGCGCTGAGCAACACGGTCGTGGACTGGCCGAAATTCGGCGAGCCGCGACGGATATCCACGGCCACATCGTAAACCTCGCCTTCCAGCACGCTGAGCAGTTTCCCCTGCGGCTGCGGCCACTGGTAGTGCAACCCGCGCAACACGCCCCGCGACGAACTGGACACATTGCTCTGGACGAAATCCATGTCCAGGCCGTGCTCGGCCCAGCGCGACTTGTTCCAGGATTCGAAGAAAATTCCGCGGCTGTCGCCAAACACCTGCGGCTCGATCACCACGCAGCCCGGCAGCGATGTCTCGATCAGTTTCATTCGATCGGACCGTGTTCGAGCAGGCCCAGCAGGTACTGTCCGTAGCCATTCTTTGCCAGTGGCGCGGCCAGCGCGCGCATCTGGCTGGCGTCGATCCAGCCCTTGAAGAAAGCGATCTCCTCGGGGCAACAGACACGCAAGCCCTGGCGGGCCTCGATGGTTTCAATGAAGTTGGACGCCTGGTTCAAGGTTTCATGGGTACCCGTGTCGAGCCAGGCGTAACCACGGCCAAGTTTCTCAAGGCGCAGCGAGCCGTCGTCGAGGTAACACCGGTTCAGATCGGTGATCTCCAGCTCGCCGCGCGGCGATGGGTTAAGCCCGGCAGCAAAATCGCTGGCGCGGCCATCGTAGAAATACAGGCCGGTGACGGCGTAGTTCGAACGCGGATTGTCCGGTTTTTCTTCCAGCCCTACCACTCGCCCGTCGCTGTCGAATTCGGCGACGCCATAACGCTCGGGGTCGCGCACGTAATAGCCGAACACGGTCGCACCGTGCTCACGCGCATCAGCGCGATGCAGCAGGTCGCCCAAGCCCTGCCCGTGGAAGATGTTGTCACCCAGTACCAGACAGCTTGGCGCCCCGTCCAGGAACTCCCGGCCAATCAGCAGCGCCTGGGCCAGTCCATCCGGAGACGGCTGCGCGGCGTATTCGATGCGCATGCCCCACTTTGATCCATCCCCAAGCAGGCGCTTGAACAATTCCTGCTCGTGCGGCGTGTTGATGATCAACACGTCGCGGATACCCGCCAGCATCAGCACGCTGAGCGGGTAATAGATCATCGGCTTGTCATACACCGGCAGCAGCTGCTTGCTGATGCATTGCGTGATCGGATAAAGCCGCGTGCCAGTTCCCCCGGCCAGGATGATGCCCTTGCGTTGTTGGCTCATGCGCCCTGCCCCATGCGTTCCATGCGATAGCTGCCGTCCAGCACCCGACCTGCCCACGCCTCGTTGTCGAGGTACCAGTTGACCGTGCGCGACATGCCGTCCTCGAAACCGACCAACGGCTGCCAGCCGAGCTCGCGCTTCAACTTCGACGCATCAATGGCGTAACGGCGATCGTGGCCCGGCCGGTCGGCGACATAGCTGATCTGGCTGGCGCGCGGCTTGCCGTCAGCGCGTGGACGGCGGCTATCAAGCAGGGAGCAAATGACGTTGACGACATCGATGTTCTTGCGCTCGGCATCGCCACCCACGTTATAGGTTTCACCGACGCGCCCTGATTCCAGGACACGCCTGATGGCGGCACAGTGGTCGGACACGAACAACCAGTCGCGAACATTCAGGCCGTCACCATAAACCGGCAACGCAGCGCCGATGGTTGCCTTCTGGATGATCAGCGGGATGAGCTTTTCCGGAAACTGGTAAGGACCATAGTTATTGGAACAATTGGTGGTCAGCACCGGCAGGCCGAAGGTGTGGTGGAAGGCGCGCACCAGGTGGTCGGAGGCGGCCTTGCTCGCCGAGTACGGCGAATTGGGCGCGTAGGGTGTTTCCTCGGTGAACGCTCCCGATTCGCCAAGCGAGCCATACACTTCATCGGTCGAGACGTGCAGGAAACGGAACCGGTCGCGCGCTTCGGGCGCGGAATCGCGCCAGTAGTCGCGCACGGCCTCCAGCAGCGACAGCGTGCCGACCACATTGGTCTGTACGAACGCGGCCGGACCGTCGATGGATCGGTCCACGTGGCTTTCGGCAGCGAAGTTGATCACTGCGTCGGGCTGGTATTGGGCCAGCAGTTTCGAGACCAGGGCGCGGTCACCGATGTCGCCGTGCACGAAAACGTGGCGGGGCTCGGCGTCGATGGATGCCAGGGTGTCCCGGTTGCCTGCATAGGTCAGCAGGTCGAGGTTGATGACCCGGGTGTCGCCGCCTGCGATCGCCTCCAGCACAAAATTGCCGCCGATAAAGCCTGCGCCACCCGTGACGAGCCACGTTTTCATCGAATAATCCCCGGGACCACGCGAACGGTGGCCGACTGCCTATTTTGGCAGGTTGTACCGAGCCAAGTCGAACCGGTGCCT
Organism: Lysobacterales bacterium; assembly: GCA_038248775.1. Taxonomy (GTDB): domain Bacteria; phylum Pseudomonadota; class Gammaproteobacteria; order Xanthomonadales; family Xanthomonadaceae; genus Arenimonas. The sequence goes on from JBBRXD010000011.1 coordinate 14,757, forward strand.
GCTTGGGCAGACGATCGCTTGGCCAGCACAATGCTCCTGTTCAGAACGGGATGTCGTCGTCCGGGAAGGGCTCGTCGTTGCGGGCCGCAGGCGCCGGCGAGCCCGACCCACCGCGCTCGCCACCGTGACCACCGCCGCCAGCTGCGCGCTGCGGACGCTCGCCGCCACCGCCGCGCTCGCCGCGTTCCGCGCCGCCCGGCATGCCGCCGAGCATCTGCATCTCGTTGGCGATGATGTCGGTGCTGTACTTTTCCACGCCCTGCTTGTCGGTGTACTTCTCGGTGCGCAGCGAGCCTTCGATATAGACCTGCCCGCCTTTCTTCAGGTACTCGCCGGCGATTTCGGCCAGGCGACCGAAGAACTTCACGCGATGCCACTCGGTGCGTTCCTGCTTTTCGCCGTTTTTGTCCTTCCAGCTTTCGTTGGTGGCGATGGACACCGACGTGAGCGCGGCGCCCGCCTGCGAATAGCGGACCTCCGGGTCCTTTCCAAGCGTACCGACCAGAATTACCTTGTTGACGCCGCGTGCCATGGCCGTGCTTCCTTATCTGGGGTTGTTTCCAATAGCCTGATTATAGCCAGCCCGGCGGACAAGCCGCTGTTTCCCTGCTGGCCCGTAGGAAAACGGCTGAACCGGACGCCGACCGCCTGCATACCGGCCCCGGCCGCCTATAATCGTGCCCATGCCCGCCCTAGATGCCGCCACCAGCCAAGCCGGAATCTCCGAAGTCCATGCCCTGGCCGGCGCGGAGATGGAGCAGGTCGACGCCCTGATTCGCCGCCGCCTGGGCTCGGAAGTCGCCCTGATCAACCAGATTTCCGAGCACATTGTCGCCGCCGGCGGCAAGCGCCTGCGGCCCATGCTGACCGTCATCGCCGCCCGGGCGCTGGGTTACGCCGGCGACAGCCATTTCCAGTTGGCGGCCATTATTGAATTCATCCATACATCGACCCTGCTGCATGACGATGTGGTGGACGATTCCGACCTGCGCCGAGGCCGCAAGACAGCCAACGCGCTTTGGGGCAATGCGCCCAGCGTGCTGGTTGGCGATTTTCTGTATTCGCGCAGTTTCCAGTTGATGGTCGAACTCGATTCCCTTCCGGTGATGCGCGTGCTGGCCGACGCCACCAACCAGATTTCCGAAGGCGAAGTGCTGCAGCTGCTGCACATCGGCAATCCCGACACCACCGAAGCCGACTACCTGAAGGTAATCAGCCGCAAGACCGCCGTATTGTTCGCTGCGGCGACACGACTGAGTGCCATGCTTGCCGGGGCGTCGCCGCAAGTCCAACAGGACCTGGCGGACTTCGGCATGAACCTGGGCATGGCCTTCCAGATCGCCGATGACGTACTCGACTACACCGCCGATGCCGCGGTGCTGGGCAAGAACCTGGGCGATGACCTGGCCGAAGGCAAGGCGACCCTGCCGGTCATCCATGCCTTGTCGAAAGCAAACCCCGATGTCCGCGAAAGGCTGGCCACGATCATCGCCGACTGCGACGTCAATGCAATGGGACAGGTGCTCGACGCCATCAAGCAGAACGGCAGCCTGGCCTACAGCCGACAGATGGCCGGGCACTATGCGCGCGCGGCGGAAGCCAACCTGGCCGCGCTACCTGACAACCGCTGGACGCGCGCCCTGCACGCCCTCGCCCGCTATTCGATCGACCGCCAGAACTGATCAGCGCGGAGCGAACACGCGGCGCGAACAGCTCACCGATTCGAAGGCCATCACCGGCGTCAAGATCGTGTTATCAGGACACACCCAGGCCCGGAATAGAGCTGATCTGCTTCGGATCGAATCCGGCCAGCTTGGCAAAATGCCGACCGCGTTCAACGTAGTCGGAATAACGCGGGAAGCTCGGCGCGCCCGGCGACAGCAGGATCACCCCTTCGCTTTCCAGGATTTCCCGACCCATTCGCAGCGCGTCTTCCATTTCGGTGGCTTCAGCCAGCGCGAAATGCTTGTTCACCGCGATCTGCTTGAGGCGTTCGTGGATGCGTGGGCCGTTCTGGCCCATCGTGATGACCGCGCGCGGCGGATCCAGCCCCACGCGTTCAGCGAATACGCCCCAGTCCACGCCCCGGTCGTAGCCACCCACCAGGATCGCGATGCGCCGACCCTTGTGGCAATCGAGCGCGGCGATGCTGGCATGCGGCGTCGTGCTGATGGAATCGTTCACGTACTCGATGCCGTCGCGCGCGCCCAGCAACTGCAGGCGATGCGGCAAGGGCTTGAAACTGTGCGCGTACACGGCCAGTGATTCGGCGTCCAGGCCCAGTGCCTCGATCGCCGCCAGCGCGGCGCAAAGATTCAGCCGGTTATGTCGGCCAGGCAAGAGCAGGCTGCGCGTATCCATCACCCGCTGGCGGCCGTGGAACAGTTCGGAATCACGCAGGTGCCAGCCGTCTTCATCGTTGAACCAGATCACCCGAAGCGAAGGCGGCCATGGGGCTTGAGCCAGTTTCGGGTCGCCAGCATTCAGCACCGCGACTCGCGGCGACGACCCGGTCAGTAGCGCCATCTTGTCGTCGAAGTAACGTTGTTCGGTGCCGTGCCAGTCCAGGTGTTCGGGATAGAAATTCAGGACCACGGCCACTTCCGGATTCACTGCCTCACGGGTCTGGTAACTCGACAACTCGATGGCCCAGTACTGCGGCGAGGGCTCGACATCGAGCAACTCGAGCAGCGGCAAACCGATGTTGCCCGCCAGGGCGGTGCGGCGCCCGGCGGCACGCAGCAGGTGCGCAATCAAGGCGGTGACAGTGCTCTTGCCCTTGGTGCCGGTGACGCAGACCGTGCGTTCGAAGGGGTTTTCCGCAAACCACAGCCCGGTGCCGCCGATGAACTGCGTACCGCGCAGCGCCGCATCCACGGCCGGCGACGTATAGGGACTGATGCCCGGCGATTTGATCACCACCTCGAAGGAGGCCAGCTTGTCAGCGTCGACTTCGGTCTCGATGAGAAGGTTCGGATCTTCCATCGCGCGCAAGGCTTCCGCCTCGGCCCCCGAGCAGAACACCGTGATGCTTTGCCGCGGCAGGCGCCAGCGCAATGCCGCCAAGGCAGCACGGCCTTCACGACCGTAACCCCAGATCGCTACTGCCTTGCCTTCAAGCTCTGAAATTTTCAAGCAGGGGGATCCAGAGCGGGGGTGGAATACCGTGATCATCCGATGGTTCGAGCAGCGGTTCCAGCATCAAGTCCACAGTTTCGAGTTGTGGCCGGATTTCCTGTGCGAATCGTGCAACCAGGGCATCTTCGCGCCAGGACGGGTTGGCCGCCAGCGTAGCCATGGCGGCGCGCGATTCACGGCCCTCGCCCACGCACTCGAAGGGCTTGTGGTCCTGGAACTCCATCAGGGCATCGAAGCCGGGCGCCTGCTCCGGTTCATCGAGCAAATTGCGACCGAAAATTCCCATCAGCCGCGGCTTGGGCATGAACGGAGCCAGCGCCAGGAACACAAAATGACATTTCGGGCAGGCACCGCACCAGCGCTGCGCGGGGCGTTCGCCGAGCAGGTGGAAGTTGCGATTGCAGCTGGAGAAATAGGCATCGTAGTGGTCTATACGGGCAAACTGGCGGGCCACGGCCAACTCCGAAAACGGCCTGACAAGTGAGAAATAGCTCACATCACTGGCCACGTGCGAGCGCAGGTGCGCGGCGAAATCGCGCTCGAACGCCCAGCCCTTCGACCACTGGTGGTTCACTTCACCCGTGCCGGGAATCAGACTGCCATAGCTGGCCGAACGCTCGTTGGAAAACACCACCTGGTCGGCATCGTGCAACAGCGCGGCCAGCACCAGTATCGCCGAGTTGATGGCAGTCACCGGAATGTGTCCGTTGAGCGCGCCGAGCTTGTTCATCTCGAACAGCTCGGGCGCCAGGCTGCGGCCAATATTCAACATCGGCAGGCCGGTGCGCTCGGCACAGGCCTTGATCAGGGGCGATGACCCGACCCATGCCACGGTTTGAGCCACGCCTGCCTTGCGCAACGCCTCGATGGACACCAGCGAATCCTTACCGCCGCCAATCGCCACCAGCGCATGCTGGCGCAAGCCAATGGCAGGCGCGGGCGCAGGCCGATCGGCCGCGACCGGAAAACGGATCTTGCCGCGCAGCACCATGCCATTGCGGTAGGCGAATTCGCCCAGGCCGTTTTCGTAAAGTTCGGTCATCAGCGCGGCGGTGTCGGCATCGATGCCATAACCGTCGATCTCGATACGCGGAGGCACCGCGGCCTTGTAGTAACTGACACCGGCAATCAGGTGCAGCAATCGCAAGGCCTGTTCCACTGCATCGCGGCGAACTGCATCGAGTCGGTAGGGCGCGGCCGGGAAGCGGATGGTTTCGGTAAGCTCGGGACCGTGGTCGAAGGCGTAAACCAGGCTCGCAACGCCACTGCCCTCGTCGAAGTGGCAGCGAATGAAGCGGAAGGCCTCGATGGCCTGGCGGTCGAACTGGAAATCAGCCATCGATAATGTCCTCGGCCGGCAAATCGCGCAGGTTGTAGCGGTTGGCCATCACGAAACCATAGGCGCCTGCGTTGGCTACCAGCAATACATCGTCGGCAGTCGTTGCATCGGGCAAGTGCCGGCGACGGCCAAGCACATCGCCCGTTTCACAGATGGGGCCGACCACTTCCGCCGGCAAGCCCGGGGGATCGTGCAGGCGGGAAAGATTCACGATCTCGTGCCACGCGTTGTACAGCGCCGGCCGCAGCAAGGCATTCATTCCTGCATCCGCACCAATCCGGCGCACGCCCAACTTGGACGACACCTGGGTCACACGGGTAAGCAGCACGCCCGCCTCCGCCACCAGGTAGCGGCCAGGCTCGATCCAGAGCGCGTATTGCGGCCACATCGACTTGATCTCGGCCATCGCATGGGCAAATGCCGGCACGTCGAATGCTTCGCCTTCCGGCTCGTAGGGCACGCCGATTCCGCCACCGACATCGATCGCGGAAACCGTACCGATGCTCTCGGCCAGGTTCACCAGCTGCGCATACACCTGCGGCCAGTGCTTAACGTCAACGATGCCGCTGCCGACATGCGCATGCAGCACGGCAATACGCGCCTGCACCTCGCGCGCGGCCGCCATGAATTCCGGCAAGCCTTCGGCTGGCAAGCCGAACTTTGCCTGGCGACCGCCGGTCCGTACTTTCTCGTGATGGCCCAGGCCATAGCCGGGATCGATGCGCAGCACGATCTGTCGACCTCGGAAAAGTTCCGGCCAGGCGCGCAAGGGAAAGACGCTGTCCACCGTTACCCAGGTGTCGCTCGCGAGAGCCGCCTCGTATTCCGCGCGCGGCGCGAAACTGGGCGTGAACAGAACGCGCGTCGGATCCAGACCCGGCAACAATGCAAAAAGGTGGTCGAGTTCCGACTTGGACACGCACTCGAAACCGAAGCCCTCGGCCTCCAGCGCGCGCAGCACCTGCGCATTGGAATTGGCCTTCAGTGCATAGAAGCGCCGGTCCACCGCGCCCACATCGGCCAAAGCGCGCGCCCGGGCGCGAACCGTGGGCAAGTGATAGACGTAACGCGGCGTGCCACGCGCGGCAATCCCAAGCAAGGTCTCGCGCTCGTCCTGCCACCAGTGCCGCGGCGCAATCGCCGCCTTGTCGACGCCCAAGTTGCGCCAGCTCGGGCCGAATACTTCGGTCTCATCCACCGGC